>JANMDL010000176.1:0-16037 GCA_031376295.1 Chitinophagales bacterium | reverse complement strand
CTTTTTCATGCGGCCCCTTCATTTTGGGCAGGGCCTTATCAATATCGCCGGTTTTGTAATCTACTACGTTCACCGCTTTGCCATCAAATTCTAATTTATCTAATTTCCCTTTGAGCGGTACGCCATTTACCACCACATTGCGGATATTGCGCTCCACCGTTACAATTTTATTAAACTGCGGTGTGTATTTGCTGTAATAATTGTTGAGTACTTCCTCGCCATACTCCATGCGGCGGTTAAAAGCTTCCCGGGTAAAGTTTTCACGGTGGCGGTTCATGTACCATTTAAAATCGTCCACTATATCATGCTGCGGTGGAAACTGCCTGTCGCCACTGGCCAGCATTTTTTCAAACAGCCGCTGCAGGGCATGGTGTATGGCACTACCAAATTCCAGCGCTTCCGATTTACCTGATGGTATGCGGATGAGGTTTTTGTAATAAAACTCCAGCGGACATTTGAGGTAATTGTTCAGCGCTGTTACGTTCATGGCAAATTTTTCCAGCGCATGGGTAATAAAGTCATCCTCTGTTCTGGCTATCTCCGGTGCCTGCGCCGTTAGCTGCAGCAGGCGGAAATCAAACAATGCTTCCTCAGTAATTACTTGCTGCTCCACCGGCAAATTATGCGTTTGTTGTATCTCGGCAATAAACATGGAAGGTTCCAGTTCCTTACCGGCTGCATTAAAATTTGTGTAAGAAATATGCAGAAATTTTTCTGCACGGGTAATGGCCACGTAAAACAAGCGGCGCAATTCTTCTTCATCTTTTGCAGCATGCGCTGAAGAAAATATGTTGTCAGGAAATTTGTACCCGCCACCCGGTTTGCGTTTTTTCTCCCAACTGGCAGCATTGCAGCCTGCAAAAAATACCTGCTCAAACTCCAGCCCCTTGCTGCCGTGTGCGGTGAGCAGGTTTACGCCCTTATCCGTACCTGATACCTGCACCATGGGTATGGCCAGATTTTCTTTCTGCATCAGGTCAATAATATCTATCAGTCCCTTCAACCCCAACAGTGGATTGCGGGCAGTTTCTTCCTTTATAAAATCAAACAGGGCACTCAGCAATTGCATCAGGGCAATCTTATCTTCATGCCTGGTTACATAAGTGAGCAGGTGCGTATTGCCCGATTTGGTTTCGTCGTTGATAATTTTGGCAAACAGCGTAAGCAGGGTAACATTGGGTACATAAGCAATCAATGCTTCCAGCGTGCGGCTCACATTTTTTAACCCTTCGTTCAGCCCGGTATCAAACAGATCCTTTGGGGGAGTAGTGGCTTTATCGTTCAGCAACCTGCGGATACTCATTTTTTCGCCACTGTACTTTTTGGTATTTACCTCCACCGTTATTTTGGCAATTTCAATGGGTGGTATATTGTAAAAATCGTAGTGCAGTATTTCAAACAGCATTTCATCGCCGCCATAGGGTGTATCATGCTCTGCATTGAGCCAGCGCAGCAATTGTACAATCTTGTTTACAAATGGGTCGGCTAAAATATTCACACTGCGTTTGCTGTACACCGGTATATTTTTCAGCCGCAGGTATTGGGCCAGTACTTCGCCATATTTATTTTCCTTGTAAATAACGGCTATCCTGCCGGGGGCAATGCCATCCTGCACCAATTGGGTAATGCTGGCCGTAATGCCCGCCATTTCTTCCATGGGTGTTTTGTAACAGGCAATTTGCGGTTGGTTCGTCAATTGATTGATACTGGTATTGGCGGCCATCAACTCCTTACTCAATCCTTCAATCTGGTTAACTAACCTGTCTTCGTTTTTATCAATCAGTGTTTTGGCAATGTCTAATATCGGCTGTGTGCTGCGGTAATTACTGGTAAGCACCACAGTAATTAAATCGGCTGTGTATTGCTGTGCAAATTCCAGCATATTCTCCACACTGGCACCCTGAAAGCGGTAAATACTCTGGTCATCATCGCCCACTACAAACACGTTGGGCTTTTCCCAGTAGCTGATAAGCTGGTGTACCAATTTATTTTGCGTGCCGCTGGTATCCTGGTATTCATCCACCAGTATGTATTGGAATTTTTCCTGGTAGCCCATCAGCAGTTGGGGATGGCTGTCAAATACTGTAATCACCCAGTTGATCATGTCATCAAAATCGTAGCGGTTTTTCTGCCGCATCAGCGCCTGCAGGTTGTCAAACTCATTTACAGCAGCCCGCAGTTTCTCCATCTTTTCAGTTTCCTCTGCAATCTTATCGGTGCGTATATCGCCCTTCTTAAATTCCTTGGTGGCACGTTTGGCTACATATTCATCTCTTTCGGGCAGCGAGATAATGTATTCGTCAATTTTTGTGTTGATGAATGGCGGCGTCCATCCCTCCCTTTTCATTACCGAAAAAAGCTGCTGCAGGTTATTTATTTCATAATACACATCGCCACGGTAGCGCTTCAGCAGGTGGTTTTTAGGGAAGCCATCAATCAATGTTTTGTACAACTGAATTTTTTCCAGGTCAGAAACCGGGTCGAGTGACGTTTTTTCAAACATCGACAGGTTTTCCTGTATAATGTCGTTGCAAAAGGAGTGAAATGTGTGTATATTCACTTTGTAGGCATCGGCGCCAATGAACTGCTGCAGGCGGCGGCGCATGGCGATGGTACCCGCATCCGTATAGGTGAGGCATAGGATATTTTCGGGCTGGGCATCAGTTTCGGACAGTATTTTGCCAATGCGTGCGGCCAGTATCTGTGTTTTACCGGTTCCCGGCCCGGCAATCACCATCACGGGTCCTTCAATGGCATCTACAGCCCTGCGCTGCTGCGGGTTGAGCTTTTGGTAAGCCTCGTCAAATTTTTTGGCCAATAGTTGCCGGTACTGCTGCATACCGCAAAGAAAAACAAAAGCAACAGAAATTTGTTATAAAGCTAAAATAATACATGAGTAAAGTTTACAGCATTAAAACCGTACAAACTATTCCCATACCGCTGGATGCCGCATGGGACTTTTTCAGCAAGCCGGATAACTTAAAGGAGATTACCCCGGCAAAAATGGGTTTTAACATTATTTCTCAACATCATGGCGAAAAAATGTATGCCGGGCAAGTAATTGAATATAAAGTACGCCCTGTGCTGGGCATACCACTATACTGGATGACGGAGATTACCCATGTGCAGGACAAACAGTTTTTTGTGGATGAGCAGCGCTTTGGCCCTTATACCATGTGGCACCACCAGCATCATTTTAAGGCAGTACCCGGCGGTGTGGAAATGACGGATATTGTGCATTACAAACTTCCCATGTGGTTTTTGGGTGATATTGCCAATGGGCTGTTTGTAAAAAAGCAATTGAGTGGCATATTTGATTACCGGTTTAAAAGGGTGGAGGAGTTGTTTGGAAAGATATAACTGTTTTACCGGGACATAAATACCACAAACTGGGTATTGCAATTGCCATTTTTTATTTGCATCTTCACCTTTCATTTAAAAAACTAAATCCCTTCATTATGTGTAACAGGCACCGCAACCCCATACATTGTATTTTACCGCCGTATATGACCGATAAAATTACGGACATGCTTTCGGGTACCAACGAATCATTTACCGATTCGTTTTCTGAAGTGGCGGGTACCAGTGATAATGCTTTCCGTAATAAACGCAAGCTGATTGCCTCCATGCCACCAGTAAAGCGCAGTTTTAAAATGGCAGCTACTGCTGTAGAAACAAAGCTGTACCGGGAAGTGTATGATGCCAATGAAAGCCCCATGTCGGTAGGCCAGATGATATGGAAAGAGGGGCAAAAGGACATGCCCAAAACTAAGGACGCTATTAATGTAATTGAAGGAGCAGGTAATGTGTGGAATTTTTACAAGAAGCTGTTTAACCGCAATTCTATCAACAATGCGGGTATGCCATTAATACAAACCATCCGCTACAGGGAGCATCCGATGAAACCTTTCTTTAATGCTTTTTGGGATGGGCAGCAGATGTTTTATGGTACAGGTATGGCACAGTTTACCAACTCCTTTACCAGCGACCTGGATATTATTGCGCATGAGCTTACACATGGGGTGATAGATTTTGAGGCCCGGCTGGAATATGAGAACCAGAGCGGAGCGCTGAACGAATCGTTTGCCGATGTATTTGGCATACTGGTAAAGCAGTGGGTTACCAAAACTGATGCCCGCAAAAGCGACTGGCTGATTGGCTCCAACATATTAAAGGGTGATAATGCGCTGCGTTCAATGAAAGCGCCGGGAACTGCTTATAAAAACGATCCCATTTTTGGCAACGACCCGCAGCCCGCACATATGAAAAATTTTATGAACCTGCCCAATACCGAAGCGGGCGACTTTGGTGGGGTGCATTATAACTCCGGTATACCCAACAGGGCTTTTTATGTAGCAAGTTTTGAACTGGGCGGCAATGCCTGGGAAAAAATGGGCGCAGCATGGTATGGGGCGTTAACCGACAGAAAGCTGATGAAAAAAACAACCAACTTTAAGGGTGCTGCCAGCGCAACCCTTAAAAAAGCTACGGCTTTATTTGGCAAGGGCAGCCTGGAAGAAAAAGCGGTAAGGAAAGGCTGGAAAGAAGTGGGTGTTTTGTAATGCCGGTGAGGCTTTAGTTATTAATATCGGGTACGGCAGAAAGGGTAAAAGCAGGCGCCATAGTATGAAATGCTGTTGCGGGGTAAAAATTGCATAATTTTACAAAAACAACAACGGTGAAACTTAAGCTGATACAATCAGGTGGTGTGGTGGGCAAAACAATGGTGGCAGAAGCTAATTTTAAATTGAAGGAAAAAGATCTGGAAGCACTGATGAATACGGTAAAAAAGCCAAAGGCAAGGGGTAAGATGAAGGATGCCCACAGCTATGTATTACAAAAAGGCGATGATGATACAACTGCCGTAGCTATTGACATCAATGCCATACCACCAAGCCATAACGACCTGTTTAAAAAATTATTTGAAAGCCTGCGCCCGCAGGAATAAGCCTATCCTGGCATACGGGTGATGTACTTTTCAATCTGTTTTAGCTGATCAACTATCTGGGGCGTAGTGGGTTTAAGCGCCTTTGCCTTGCGGAAATAGTCTTTTGCAGCCCTGAACTCCCTTTTATTCATCATTATAGAGCAAAGTTGTAAAAACGCAGCTGCTTCGCTCTCCTTATCCGGCAGTCCGGAGCGGATGGCCTGGCGGATATAGCTTTCGCCCTGTTTAAGATCGCCCTTTTGCATAGCCAGCATACCCAGTTGCAGTTTGCTGCTGCCTTCCTGGGCCTTCATCATGCTGCCGCCGGTATCCAGGCCCTTTTTCATGTATTTCTCAGCCGTTTCATAGTCGTTGCTGGCCATGGCCAGGTTACCCTTCACACTAAAATATTGCGAACGTACCGGCTTAATCAACAGGGCTGGAAACCAGATGGAATCTAATATTTTTTTAGCGCCCTCAATGTCGCCGCTTTCCATAGGCTCCTGCAGCAGGCGCAATGGGCCAAACAGAAAATGCCCCAGTATCAGCAATATGGCAATAAAGTATAATATAAAGGAAGGCCAGAAACTAGTTTGCATATGCGTGAAAATTGCCAGGGCCAGCATGGCCAAACCCAGCCACAGCCGGTATTTAATAACAGGATTCAACCACTTCATCGTAAAAATTTTGGATGGCAAAGATAGGGAGAAGGAATTAAGAATGAAGAATTGAGAATTAAGAATTGGAGCCCTCTGGTGGTTGGTTTGCAGTAGATTGGCAGGTAAGGATACCCGATTACGGGTTTCGGATTGTTTATTTGTATTTAAACTTGGGTGGTGCGCTTTTAATTTTTACTTTTGCAGCCCGTAATTCAGTTGAAAGGGTTAAAAGTTGATTAGTTGATAATGAGTCAGGGCTCAATCAGGGAACTATTTAGCAATCAATTGAGGGACGGTCCCGTAGTTCAATGGATAGAATAGAAGTTTCCTAAACTTTAGATCCAAGTTCGATTCTTGGCGGGACCACAAATGGAGAATTTCCGGGTTCTCATTTTTTTAATTTGTACCATTGGTTAACTACCTGCTCAAATGAGCGTTACCAGCCAGGAAGCAGATGCTTCAGAAACATAGCAGGTATCCCGCTTTGGGTACTTACACTTCATTTTACAATACGAAATTGAAAAGAACGGCTCTTTTTTACATTGCTTTTTTTATCAGTTATAATTTATTTGCGCAAACGCAAAAGGAGATTGAGTATTACAAGAGTACATTTTTCAGATACCATATAATCGGCACAGATAGTGCCATCTATTACAACAATAAAATTTTTTCGTCGGAAAAACCAATTGACCTGGCTTTTGCTTATACAGCAAAATGGCAATTGTTTTTAGCAGCCGGGCAGGAGTACAGTGAAAAAGAACTCACTGAAAAAATAGAATTTTACCTGAAGCAGGTTACTCCGGCAAAGGAAAACTATTATGAGCTGGCCAATATTTATAACATCATAGCCAATACTTATCTTAAAAAAGCGGATTTCAGTAAGGCTTCTGATAAGCTGATTATTGCACAGCAATTTGCCGAACTGAACGGCGACTTTAAGCAGCTTATTAAAATCAAAAGCAATTTAAGTGCTGTAAAAGGCTCACTGGGTATGCGCCGTAAAGCAATTGAGGAAATGAAGCTTAACATACAGTTGATTGATGAAAATAACACCAATGATGATGAGTACCTCGAAGACTGGAAAAACAGGAATGTATTAAACCTGGGCGTTTTTTATATTGATGAGTACAGAAGCAGCAGTGATAAGATTTACTTAGACTCAGCAAAAGCAGTTTTCAATAAAATGCTGTTGTCGAAACTGAGCAATCATCTTTCAGCACAGGTAAATACCAAACTTGGAATAATTCATAACGAGCTGGGAGATTTTGACAAAGCAACAGCATTTTATAAAACAAGCATTTCTATTTACACCGCACTTAAAAATCAAAAAGAAATTGATATAGTTGTTTACAATTCCGGCTATAATTTTTATAAACAGAAAAAGTATAAGGAAGCAAAAGATATTTTTTTAACTGTAATTGGGAATAATAAAGACACCGCAGATTTTAATTATCTTTTTTCCCACAAATACCTGGGAGATATTTATACGTATGAAAAAAATGATTCGGCCATTTACTATTCAGATAAATTTATAACACTTTACACCAATAAAACAGCACTTGAAAAAACAGCGCTTGCAAAAAGCTATTATGAGTTGGAAAATAAGGATTTGAATGAGGAAATAGCCGCCTTAAAAAGCCAGAATAAAAGTCATAGCAAACTTCAGTACTTATATATAACAATTATAGTGATACTTATAGCTGCATTTTCTTTTTTAATTCTCCTTTATTTTAAAAACCGGAAAGAGTCGGCAGTGCGGTTAAATGATTTGATAAAGAGATTAAATGAAAGCAAGGCAGAAGATAAGCCAAAGGAGTTCAGCCAGCAAAAGATAACCACCGAAAACGAGCAGAAAATAATAGATGGGCTTGTAAAACTGGAGAAAGAGGCCTACTTTTTAAAAAAGGATTTCAGCCTGCACAATACGGCAAAAAAAATCGGCTCTAATACGGCTTATTTAACCGCAGTTATTAAAACGTACAAAAAGATGAGCTTTAACGACTACACCAATGAATTAAGAATAAATTACATATTAAAGGAGCTTATGGCAAATGAAAAGCTCCAGAATTATACCATACAATCCCTGGCGGAAGTTGCGGGGTACAAAAATGGAGCCTCTTTTTCAAAAATATTTAAACTGAAAACCGGCGTTACACCGTATCAATTTGTTGAAAAACTGCGAAAAGACAATTCAGTTTAAACACAACGGCTTATAAAAGGCCTGTTCCCAACACATGCACGCCAGGCTATCCATTCAGGCGAATCACATTCAAGGGGCTCTAAACCACCACATTCCGGGTACCATGCATTGCCTCCTTTAGGCGGATTATTATTTCCTCCCGGGCCTTTCCCGCTGAGTAACTTTAATGCTTGCCTGCTTAATGTTTCTGCCTTCTTTAATTTTTGCATATACTTAATAATTTTATTGTTTAAACAAAATTATAGCAATACAACACCAGATGAAGCGATTTATGCTTCCCAAACTGTTTTTAAACGAACGATGTTGTAATGGATTGATTTTCAAATATATACATCTATTTTATTACCTCATTATTTTAAAATAATAACACGCTATTTTAAAATACACTTTTCTATCGTTTGTTTAACCGGGCATTTACCCGAATTTTTGTTGTGATTTCTTGCAAGAAGATATCAGATTACTTATTCAAAAAAAATACAAAAATGACAAACTTAAAAGGCTTTCAAAAATTGAGCAAGCAGGAGCAAAAACTGATTTCAGGTGGCAGCGCTTCTGCAAAAGCAGCATGCCCCAGAATTTGTATACGTTTATACATCTCTGATGCAGATGGTAATTGCTTTAATCCCAAAACCGGCTTTGTGGGGGTAGAATGTGGCGGAAGATGTTGTCATGATTAACTCCGTAAAGAAGCACAGGCGCAACAGCTTCTGTGCTTCTTTATTAATCCGGGTACCCGATTTTCCCCGGCAAGCATTCGAATAAATCAATAACCCCAGTTTACTAAAAGCTTCAGAATGATTCAATTAGTAGAAAAATTGGCACGTAGCTTTAAATACTACCCAGATAGTGCAGCATTTACTGATCATTATTATTCCCATCCGGATTATCCCAGTTTGTATGCTGTAACGGATACATTAGACTTTTTTGGCATTAATAATGTTGCCGCCAAAGTTAGTCCTGACCAGCTTAATGATCTTCCGGATCAGTTTTTAACGCTTTACAACACAAAAAAGGGAGAACAATATGTATTTATTACCAAAAAGGAGGATGACAGTATCAGTTTTACCGACGAGAACAACAAGGCATACAAAGTACCAAAAAATGAGTTTGCTGCTAATTGGAGAAAAATTATTGTGGCAGTAGCGGAAAATGAACTGCCGTCTGATAAAAAGGGCAATAAATTAAATCTGCAATGGATTCCCATTTTAATTGTACTTGTACTTTTATTGCTGTTTAATCAATATACATCGGGATTTTTGATGGCCGGCATTGTTTATAGTGTTTTATCCTTTTCAGGCTTGGGGCTTAGTATCCTCTTAATCCAGGATAACTTTGGAATCAGTAATGACATTGCGGCAAAAATTTGCGGCGCAACCCAAACCGATCCGGGTGGGTGTAAATCGGTTTTGGAGTCAAAACGGGCTGTTATTTATAAAAAATATACCCTCTCAGATATTTGTTTTGTTTTTTTTACTGCACTGTCTTTTCTGTCGGTTACTCCGGTAAGTAACTTTCTTTATTTTATTGCTGTTGGTGTTATTTCTGTACCCATTATTATCTTTTCAATATACTACCAGAAAGTGGTGGTAAAAAAATGGTGTGCATTATGTTTGGGTATTTCATTCATCCTGGCAGCAATCTGCACAACAGCCTTTTTGTCAAATACTGTTTTTTTGTTTACTGAAATTTTCTCCTCAACCCTGTACTTTGCCGGGGTACTGCTTTTAATAACTTGTGTGTGGGTTGTTGTAAAAGTATTTGTGTCGGGTTATTTTGAATTGAAAAAGACTGACAGGGAGCATAAAAGATTTAAAAGAAGTGTTGACACTTTTAATGCGCTTCTTGGTGCAGCAAAAGAAATTGATGCAACAGCATTGGACAAGTTGTTCAAAATTGAAATCGGCGATAAAAATGCAAAATCAGAATTAGCCTTGTTTTTAAGCCCCTCCTGCGGGCATTGTGATATTGCCTTTAAGGATGCCCTTGATGTTTTTGAAAAGAATAGTGATATTTTAAAGCTTGCTGTTTACTATAATGTGAACATCAATAATGAACACAACGAATACGGACCAGTTGCAGAAATTATAACAGAGCAGTATAGAAATAATGGCAATCCAATCGAATTGCTGAAAGAGTGGCACATCAATAATCCCGGGCTGGAAACTTTTGTGAATAAATACAGCATCCCGGTTTCTGAGGAAACAAGACATATTATATTATCTCAATTTAATTGGTGCACCCAAAATGATTTTAATTATTCGCCGGTTAAAATTTTTAACAAGAAATTAATGCCGGATGAGTACAGCATTAACGATACCCGGTATTTTATAGGAGAATTCAGGGCATAATGCCGCAGGGCGGCCCCGGAAAGGGTATTTGATGATAAAGTGGTATTCCGATAAATATACAACAACAAGGCTGGCTCCTTTTCTTTTAATAAAGCTGGTGCTATTGTTTAAAATATTCTTGCAAGAACAGACAGAACCCCAGGTGTCTTAAAATGATTTGGGTATAATAAATTTTTAAAAAAATTGCCACGATGTTAAAAAAAATTCTAAAAGCAGATGGGGCTCAAAAGCTGACAGCAAAAGAGCAAAAAAGTATTATTGGCGGCGCTGGTGTACCGCCATCAAATTGTAAATGTTTTTGCTATAACAGTTCCGGCGTTAAAGTAAGTGCTTCCTTTTTTAAATACTGCCCCGATGGAACAGTTCCCGGCTTGTACCCCGGCAGTACAGGAAATTGCACTTTTCCCCTGAACTAAATACTGGTAATGCATCATCCTGTGTACATTATTACTCAGGTATATGGCATTCCTGATAACGCCGTGCAGCATTCATAAAACAGTGCCATCAGTATATGTAGTATTGTAAATTTCAAACAAGTATTAATCACTCAAAAACAAAAAAAATGAAGAAGAATCAAATGTCGTTGCTGAAAGCACAATCGCTCAGCAGAAAAGAAATGAAAAGTATCACAGGGGGAATAGGGCCCACCATCCGGTACTTCTATTGCACAGTAAGTTTTCTTACGTCTTGCGTACCTTATAGTACAAGAGCTTTATGTGTTGCGTCCGGTTGCCCGTCTGCCAAGTGTATGGCAGTATCGCTTTGCATTGATTAATTCAAAACGTAGAAATTAGTATTGCCTGTGGGGAATCATCTGTAAGCACAGGCAATACTTTTTTATTGGCTTACGTGCCGGAATCGCTGATAAGCCTGACAAATTAAAGTATTTTTTATAACTGACACATATTACCAATAAACTGAAGAAAATTTCATACTCAAACTTTAAGGATGACGTTGCGGAGGGTACAGATCCTTAAACGCTGTACTGTTTCTGTCGGAGGCAGAACCACAGTGAAAAGTGTACGGCAGAACTACTTTTATCTACTTATTGCCGGTTTGTGCGCTTAGTTGTTTATTGGGGCATATTGCAACAGTAACAATAAAATCTATGTCATTTTTTTGGGTACAATTTATTAATCAATTGGCAATGCTGCCCTGCTGCCCCTAAACAGCAGCACATATTGAAAGGCGGCCGTAGTTGCTGATGCCGCACTGGTGGGCTTTAGTGTTTGAAAGCCCGTTACTTCCATCAACTGCCTGCTGGTATGGTAAGGGCTGCCTGTATTATTAAGCCGGAAAAGGGTAACTGTATTGGCTGCACTAACTGCTTTAAGGTTGTTGATGCCTGCTACTTTCATCATTGCCTCATCATTGCTTAGCGTGTAGGGGATATATTTTTGTGTGGCAGGAAAGTAGGGGTTATCCTGCCGCAGCTTATTTACAAAACCGGAAGGCATCATTTGCTTTAACTGGCCCATAAAGGGCAACATTACCGTACTGCCGATGGCAAACATTTGTATGGAAACGGTTTTGCCGGAAAAAGAGGTATTGCCCTGCTGCAGGTGTGCTGCAAAAGGCGGTCGGCCATCGTAAGAAACCTGTAGTGTATGATAAAAACCCATAAAGCCATACAATTTTTTGCCTGCCAGTTTGTAAGCGCTGGTAAGGTTCTGAAAATTGCAATACATAATACTGTCACGATACATACCTGCACCTAAAAAAGAAAAAGAAGTAACCGTATGCCTGAATGCGGTAAAGTTACTGCCAAGTGCCTGCCGGTATTGCTTTTCATTTGTGCTGATGTATTGTACCAATCTGCGGCAGTAAGCCCCCAGTTGCTTTCGGTGAGTAAACGAAATGGTATCGGTAATGGCAGCTAAACTGTCGGTTAAAAATTTTATAGCCGCTGCATTCTTTCCGCTCCGGTAAAACTGTATCTGCTCTTTTAATAAACTGTAATCCTGTACCACATCAATACCAATAATGGTGAACTTATCTTTTGCCGGCAGCGATGAATAAAATGACTGTAAAGCCTTGTACCGGTTGTAATTCTCTTTGCTGGCCCATTGCGCAGTATCTGCTACCCAGCTGGCGAATACTTTTTTAAGCCATTGCTCATTGCCGTCTTTCAAAAAATTAGTCAGCATCCATGCCTTGGTATCATCCACCTCAGCAATATAGTACCGTACGCCGGCTTTTTTGTGCAGTTGCTTAAACAGCAGCGGGTCTGCTGCCAGCGGCAAGGACGAGCCATGGTTTTCGCCAAATAAAAATAGTTGGTTTTTGTAAAATGCAGCATCAAACAATTGTACCGGCAGTTCTTTGCCTGTATCCAGCACTTCCATATTATTTTTAAGATAGGTTTGATAAACGGCAGAGTCGGTCACCTGCGCTGTGACGCTAAAGAAAAAAAAGAACAGTGGTAAAAAGAAAAATTTCATTTGCAGATTTAAGAGATGATTAAATGACAGATTGTTTCCGTTATAAAGTCCATTCTGGCGCAGGACTCTGTCCTGATGCCAGTTGTTACTTGTATTTTATTGCCGGTATAATAACGCAGGGCAGCAGAACAGGAGTTCTGCGCCAGAAAAAGTTGAAAGCTCAAAGTTATGTCTGCTCAGCACCAACTAATTTTCAATTTTGCTCCCTACAACGCTACCCGGCTTACTAAAATTTCATTGGCACTGTACCCCACTAACCAGTAGCCCTGTGCATCGGCCTTTAATACACTGTGGCGATTGAAATTAAGCTGGTAAGGAGGAGCAGCAATACCGCTGTTGATTAAAGGCAGCGCAGGGCGACCCATGCGCCAAATGTGGTGCTGCCCGCCCGTGCGCCCCAGCATCAGCACATGGCAGTGCGCCTCATTGGCGGCGGTTATTATTAAGTTGGATGTAAACTCAGCTGCTGATACACTGGTATTGGCATCGGCAAAAAAATTGAGCAGCTTAATATTTTTATCGGCCCCCAGGCGGAGGTATAAATATCTGCCATAAGTAAATGTGTTTTCAAATTTTCCAAACTCTGCAGGTTTTTTGGCATACTCTCTCAGCAGGTAAAAAGTTTCGTTGCTGCTGTTGGTATAAATGGCTGCCGGCTCAAAGTTGATAACGTCGTAAGCATTGTTAATGGCTGGGTTTTCTTTATTTAATGCTCTTTTATCATAAGGAAATTTTACATAATTAACGATATCGCCCTTGCCATTGAGCTGCATGTAGCGGGTACTGTCATCGTAAGGATAGCCAATAATATCCAGGCTGCCCTGGTTTTCGCTTACAGCATAAATATCCAGCGCAAACTTTTTGTTGCCAAATTTAAAGCTGTTCTGAAACACTTTTTCGCCCTTTTCGTTAATGTACACCATATCGTACTGCGAGTCAGTACTGTCTTTCAGCTTACGGCTGAATGCCGGGCGCTCATGAAAAAAGTACAGCAGCCCCTTAAACTCGTTTTTGCTGTTCATTACTATCTGCTTGCTGTACAGGTAGCGCTTAATGGCAAATGTGGCGCTATCGGCATGTCGCATATTGGCCTTGCCATCAAAAGAAAAAAAGTAATATTTGAGGTTGAGGTCGTTTTCGTTATCCAGGTATTTGCTGAAAACGGTAAAGTAATTGCCACGGGCATCCACGTAAGAGCAGTTTTCGTTACACTCCATAATATTATCACCATACAGCTCTTTAAGGTCGAGTTTTTTATCGGTATTGGCATATTGCACATCATAACGCAGTTTGGCCGCATTGTAATCAAACGATACAGGCTGCACCACAAAGCTGTTGTTCATGTGCCTGATGCCGCCATCAAATGATGATACAATCCGGGGGCGGTAGCCATTTGTGTAATCGGCTGGTATGCCAAAGGTGGCTGGCAGTTTTTGCTGTTGCTCTGCTGTGCCGGTAGCATAGCGGTTAATGGTGGTAACAGCACAGGCAGTATCAGTAATAATTTCGTAAGCCGAGTCAGCAAATTGGCCATTTACGGCAGTGCTTACATAACCGGTAAATGTATAGCCATTGGCGCTGGCCTTAGTGCCGGTAAGGGTAAATGCCTGGTCGGCTACCCTTAAAGGCAATACAATTTTTTTTACTTGTGCATTAACAGCTGTTACGGATACTGCTGTAAGCAATACCGCTAATACGGATTTGATCATCTTTAAGAATTTGCAGCAAAAATAAGGGATGCAACCGAATCATTCTGTAAGTGTTGAACTTTGTATAAAAATTTGAGTAATGTTTCAAAGTTGAAAATTCAAGCCACACACAGCACCAACCAACTTTAAACTTTTCAACCTTGAACTCCTGTTACCCGTCCACTGTAAACTCCTGAACTTTGAACTTTTTACAACTTCGCCTCAAAACTATCCAGCGCCGCAATAATGGCCATAAAGGCTTTTACGGTTTTAATATTTTCTTCCCCTTCCAATTGCGCATTTAATGTAAAAGCACGGGCTATTTTTTTTACAGGGTCAAAAGATACAAAAGCCATCAGCCCGGGGTCGCTGCCCGTGTGGCGGATAATGCCTTTTGGCGTATAAGCCCAAAACACGGCCCTGTTCACTTCCTTTTTATCCATACCGGCGGGCATATTGGCAGCAGTAAACTGCGGGGCAAACAGCAGGGCGAAACTTTCTTTTGATACAATACTGCCCTGCCCAAAATACCCCTTCATCATCGCCAGCATGTACTTTGTTAAATCACTTACCGATGTTTTTAAACTGCCATCGGGGTATGTAACAGAACTGTAAGTTTTAATGCTTCCGTCCCTGTTCAGCAGTGTTTCTTCCAATGGCGATTCGGGCTTATTTACCTGGTACAGCGTTGCATACTGCCTGCTTTTGGCTTCATTGTAAAACCAATGCGTATCATTCATGCCCAGTGGTTTAAAAATATATTTTTCAGTAAAAGCATCAAAGCCCATCCCGGCTTTTACTTCAATAAGGTAAGCTGCCAGTGCTGCTGCTATGTTGGAGTAATGATATACCGTGCCAATGGCCGCTGTATCAAAATTGGCGGCTTTATAAAATTTGCCGGAAGGGGTATAGTATTCTGTTAAAAAAATGCCCAGTGGTATAAATGGTTTTTTGCCAAGATTGTAAGTTCCGCTGTAAACAACCTCATCATCCACCAGCGAAGAAGTATGTGTAACGAGGTGCCTGATGGTAATGGCTTTGCCGGGATAACGTGGATTAACCACTTTAAACGGAAGGATACTGTTGATGTTGGCCTCCAATGTAAAATAATCCAGCTCTATGGCCTTCATTACTGCCAGCCCAATTACCGTTTTACTTACCGACCCCACCGGCTGAATGGTTTGCGTGCTGTAAGCTGTTTTGGCCTGCCTGTCAGCATAACCAAAGCCCTGCAAAAAAACCACTGAATCGTTTTTGCTGATACTTACTGCAAAACCCGGCAGGCTGGAGGAACGTAGGATGCCGGTAAGTTCCTTATTTAGTTCCTTATCAGCCTGTGCAATTGCTGTAAAATGCCAGCCCGGTGCCAGCAGCAGCAACATAATAATTTGTTTCATGAGTATGCTTGTGTTAAAATCCTTTGCTTATTTTAAAGATTAAATTTAATCACTGCATCTGATACCGCAATGTATTGTTTATCCATTATTTTTTGTACAGCATACAGTTTCAAAGTTCAAGGTCAGCACCATACAGCACAACCAACCTTAAACCTTCAACTACTTAATCATCCGCTTCACAAACTCCAGTTCCGTATCCACCCCATTCATTTTATCTGCAATAGTGGGTATCACTTTGTAATCAGGAATTTTTACCGGCTTGATGGTATAGGGCTTATCAGTGCCACCGCCGGTTACAGGTATATTCACCTTCACCTTGCTGTTGGGCAATAGCACATTCAGGCTCCAGCCACCGCTGCCCACACCGGATGCCATAT
>JANMDL010000170.1:0-1518 GCA_031376295.1 Chitinophagales bacterium | reverse complement strand
AATGTAAATAATATAAGTTAATCCAAACTCTGTTCTTCTTATGCGGCCTTCAAATGAAAATGGTGTTTTAAACATATTTAAGTTGTTATTTAGTTTTAATTACTGTCCAATTTGTGTCTACCTCTTTTGTGAGTTGTAAGTTGATGTCCTTGAATTTATTTTTTCCTTTTACAATGAAATTTAGGTCTGCTTGTCCTGTTTGTCCTGCTGAACTGGATGACATTGCCATTCCACCAACAGGTACTAAAAATATGTCATAGACTTCGCCCACTTCATTTGCAATAGTTTTGTCCGTCTTTAAAAATTGTTTCGCAGATTTATATGCGTCTGTATGTGGTGTAACAATAAATATGATACTTTGAATTAATAAAATAAACACAGTTATACCTATAAATATTTTTTCTGAAAGTGTCTTTTTATTGGCAAGTTTTTTTTTTTTGATTCGTTGGATTAGAATGCTAATTATGGTTACAAATAAAAGCGTCCAACCAATTGTTTTACTTTCCCAAAAGAAATAAAGTCCAACGATTCTGCACAGGTAGCCATATATAAGAAATACAATTGTCAACCTCACAAGTGCCTTATTTAATTTAGATAGTTTGTAAAATTCTTTCATTAAAGTTTGTTTGATTTGAGGGGTGTCCAAAAATTGCACACAACGGGCAGGGCTTGCTTGCAGGGCTGGAATAGTTGCTGTGTCCGCCCGGAACCGCTGCTGAATAAAGATATAAAAGTACAAGTTAACAAACAAAAGCCCAGAGATGTTTGTCCAGCCCAAACAAAAGCACAACAGCGATAAAATGCCCAATTGCTCCAATGTCCAGCCAGCCTTGCAGCAAACCCAATGTTAGCAGCATGTTTATGCCCCTACTCAGTCACTTGCATTCTTCGTGTAGCCCAAATCCAGGATAAAACACATGGAATATATAGGACTGAAAATTCATTTACTATTGTCTTTAATAAATAAGAATTGCTAGCTAAACTAGTTATGTGTAATAATTGCAGTATTAATGAAGCTAAAAGGAAGTGATAAATCAATATCAGTATTGTTAGCACTAATCCGAAGGCAAATGAAATAGAAATATAGTTTGCCTTCTTTATAATTATTTTAGGACCAGCTAACATTCCTAAAAGATAATTGGATATAATACAAAGTATAAGAAACAGAAGGAATGGAAAGTTTGTCTGTCCTTCTAAAAAGAATAAAATACCATTTGCAAAATCACCTTTAGTTTCCACCAACATAAGTATTACTTCAAATACTAAGAACAAAACAAATGTTGGCTTAAGTACTTTCTTTCCTCCATATTTCCTTGCTTGGTAAGGTGTCATTTTAAATTGCTGCTAACGTTCGAGTATTTGCGAAGGCAGGGAATTCAGTGATTGTCCAGCCCGGTACAAATGCCCAATTGAAAATATGTTGTTGAAATTAAGAACTAAAGCTGAAAATTGAACGTCGAGCCGGAACCACTGTTGATGCTTGCACATAGCTGATGTTACATTGTCCAGCCCTGCTTT
>JANMDL010000053.1:0-2048 GCA_031376295.1 Chitinophagales bacterium | reverse complement strand
GTAATTATCTGGGTCAAAATACAAGGTGGCTCAGATAATTACTACTATTTTCATAGCTAATTAATCAGTAAACGCAAAAGCTATAGCCCTTTTTGATGTCTAAACGCCCTGTTTTCACCGATCCTCGCTTATGTAAGCATTTACGCAAGCGTGCAGGTGTATGTAAGACCAGTTTAGCCAACGCCGCCATGACTGTGGGCGCTGTCGACACCAGCCCCACCACCCGCTATGTGCACAACACCCTAGGCCAGCGCCTGTTCAAAACCGAGCCCCAGTTCCCGCCCGCCCCCGGTGATGAGAACGACCCCACCTTCATGGCCAGCCTGATCGCCTTCTTTAGCAATCTGTGGGGCGGCAACACAGGCGCAGCCAACCCCAGCGCCAGTGAAAAGCTAGGCTTTCAATACTATTACGACGAAGACGGCAGCCTGCTGTATGAGCTAGGCTCAGGCGGTGCCAACAGCACAGGCGCAGCCCACTACGTCTACCTGCCCACACCATCGGGCCCCATGCCGATTGCCTTCTACAACGGCAGCAAACACTACGCCATCCACACGGATCACCTGAACACCCCACGCCGATTAACCAATTCCAGCAAACAAGTAGCATGGCAATGGGCCTTCAGCGCCTTTGGTGATGAACTGCCCACCACAGGAGCCAGACGCTATGTAGACCCGGTAACGACACCGAATGCAGGATCAACGACGATTGCGGATGTGACATTTAACTTGCGGTATCCGGGGCAGTATTTTGATAAGGAGAGTGGGCTGAATTACAACTACTTCCGGAGCTATGACTCAAGGACTGGAAGGTATTCGCAATCTGATCCTATTGATCTTGCCGGGGGATGGAATAAGTTTGCTTATGTGGAGGGGAATCCGCTATTCCTCACGGATCCGCTTGGACTTGATCCTGGGGTACGACTTTCCGGGTACAAAGGTTTTGGCGGCAGTTATACAACTAATGGTAGCGTGCATATTGTCCGAGGTGGTGTAGGCGCAGGCGGCGAAATAGTTGCACTACCAAATGTGCAAATGCCGGGTAGCGGTGGCGCTGATGGAACATTTGGTTTTGGTGGCGGGCTCAATGTGACAGTCGGGTCTTTATCGTGCTCACTTAACTGCTCTGCTGGATGGGAGCTTTACAAAGATACTATAACGGGGCGCTTGTCCGTAAAATTTTACGAAGACTGCAAACGTCCCCAGCTTAATGGCAGAGGTCAAGGCGGTACTGGAATCAATGCAACGGCCAACCTTGGTGTCCAAGGTGGCTATAGGGCGAAGAAATGAAAAACAAGCCAAGCTTCGTGTCTGAGCTAACTTATACCGCGCCCGTTTTGATTGCTGGTATCTTGCTAGCGATGCTTGTGAATCAAAAGAGTGAGCATTATGCGGTCTACACATTCTTTGCTTCATGTGTACTGACAGAAATCGTGCTGATCGTGCTGTTTCTAAAACAAGGCCTAACACTAGGAGCCAAAGTGTTTGCTGTTTGCTTGGGCATGATAATTGGAATGATGGCTTTGGTGATACTGCGCTAGTAAGGGTAGGAGGGTCGAGTTCTTAATTGTGCATCAATGAGAGCACACACTCTTAATTAAATAGCACTCTGCGCAGAGTAAATGGCAAGAGTAAATGGGGTCAAAGAGTAAATGGGGTCAGGAGAGTAAATGGGGTCAGATCCAATTTAATACTCTAACCATCCAAATATAGGCTCTAATATTGTGCGGATACTCTAAAACCGAGTTTCCGCACAATAATGCGATTCAAATACCTGCGCTACCCTCTAGCCAGCAACCATCCACCCCCTCCCCAGAATGTCTCGTCAAAGCGCGACGCCTCTCACTCCCCCGTACAAAACACACGTGCCCCAGTACCATCACGCAAAGTCACCTCTAGACAAAGCCCGGCGGCGCATTGGGGGCAGATAGTCAACTGGCTCAGATCAGATGTACCACCGCCCGAGGCACCGAACCATCCTTTCACCATCTTGGGCAACGGCTTTAAAGCGCTAAGCCCTGACTGTTTTAGACTTTTCATAACTGTGAC
>JANMDL010000052.1:0-1777 GCA_031376295.1 Chitinophagales bacterium | reverse complement strand
CTTTTTCCCTGCAATCCGCAGATGAAAATATCATTAAAGCATCAGCTACTTTAAAAAAGGGCATTGGGAATTCCATTTCTTACCAGGTTATCAACTATCACCGCAGTGATAATTACAATGGTTTGCAGAATTCAATTTCTCTTTTGGCCAACCTGAAAGGATGGCAAATCAACAACCAGTTTATAATTACCAATTTCAATACGCTGAATGATAAAGGAGTTTTTCTGAGACCAACAATTGATTTAAACAAGCAATTTAAAAAGATCGACAACTGGCGGATTGGATTCCGGTATGCACTGGAGCAGAATACTGCCAGGTATAAAGTTTCAGACACATTAATACCGCAGACATTTTCATTTGACAGTTATTCCCTTTACCTGAAGTCGGATGAAAATAAAAAAAACAGATATGGGATAACTTTTTTCACCAGGTCTGATAAATATCCGGTGAACAAAAACTTTATCCGCGGCGACAGGAGCCTGAACCTGAACCTGCAAACTGAATTGCTTGCTAACCCGAAAAGGCAATTCTATTTGAATACAACCTTCCGTAAATTAAAAGTGTATAATGCCGTTGTGTCAAAACAAAAAGAAGATGAAACCATTCTTGGCCGTGCAGAATATAACATGACAGAATGGAAAGGGTTGCTCAACGGAAATATTTTATATGAAGTAGGAGCAGGGCAGGAGCAACGCAGGGATTATGCATACCTGGAGGTGCCAGCCGGCTCTGGCCAGTATGCCTGGATTGATTACAACAATGACGGAGTTCAGCAACTGAATGAGTTTGAACTGGCTGCTTTCCCCGATCAGGCAAAGTTCATCCGCATCTTTACTCCAACCAATGAGTTTATAAAAGCGAATTATATCACTTTCAATTATCGTTTTGACATCAGCCCAAGGGCACTGATGTCTTCAGCCGATTTAAAAGGGATAAAAAAATTTTTAGCAAAGTTGAATCTTCTTACTTCATTACAAACAAGCAGAAAATCTGTCGCCAAAGGAAGTTTTGAATTCAATCCTTTTAAATATGGGATAACAGATACTGCATTGATCACTTTATACACTGATTTGCTAAATAGTCTTTCATTCAACAGGTTCAGCAGTAAATGGGGTTTTGATTTCACCAATCACCGCAGTACCGGTAAGTCATTGCTTACATATGGCTATGAAAGCCGGAAGCTGAATGACTGGCTGATAAAGTGGAGATGGAATGTGAGCAGATCGTTCTCAGTATCTGTCAATGGTAAAAAAGGCGCCAATGCATTGTACACGCCGAAATTTGCCAATCGTAATTATCAACTTTCCATTTACAGTATAGAACCTTTCATCACTTATATAAAAGGGAGTACTTTCCGTGTAGTAGCAAGTTATAAATTCGACAATAAGAAAAACCTGCCGCTGTATGGTGGAGAAAAATCTGTGTCCAACTCCCTGAATATTGAATCGAAGTATAACATTCTTCAAAATAGTTCTCTTACAGGAAGATTTACTTTCAATAACATTGATTATAAATCTCCCCCGAATACGACTGTCAGTTATATTATGCTGGATGGGTTATTGCCCGGTAAAAATCTTTTATGGGGGCTAAGCTTCAACAAAAGATTGCTGAATAACCTGGAACTTAGTTTTCAATATGATGGAAGAAAAGCAGGAACTTCCAGAACAGTGCATATAGGAAGGGCGGCGATTACGGCGTTGTTTTAGAACAGAACCAGGATTTACATGATTTTGAAGGATTAAGGGGATATAACTAAATTGATCGAAGAAAATAAATC
>JANMDL010000877.1:0-3396 GCA_031376295.1 Chitinophagales bacterium | reverse complement strand
GGAAAATAAAAAAAAGTGCATATTCCTATAGCGGCGCCAATATTGAACAGGGTGGTTTTGGGATTGTTCTGGGTAGGCAGGTTACTCATGCGTGCCCACACCCACACCAGCAAAGTATTGATGATAAGTGGTGATGAAAGTTTGCCCCAGTCGGCAAAAAGCGATGTAATTAACAAGTAAGCCATCCCTGCAAGAAAATTGGGCCGCTGCATCAGTCGCTGCTCAGATACCAGCCTGTTGAAGGTAATGGCCTGGGTAAATAGCAGCAAGTAAGTTATCAGCGGATAAATTACCGGCAACCCGTTGCCAACAGGTTCCATCCACCTTAAAAGTGCTTTGTATAAAAATCCGTCGATTGGCTGCTCCTTTGGTACCGCCGGATACAGAAATAAAGGCAACTTGAGCAGGAAGCCGTAAATAAACAGCAAAAAGGTATTGGAAGGATTATTGGCTTTAAAAATGCCTGTCACAAATAATGAATAATTAAAATGATCAATTGAATACTATCTGCAAATGTCATTAATTATTTTTATGCAGGGCAAATTCTTTTACACTTGCCAGACTCACTAAAACTCAATTTTGGCAAAACATACATTGCCCCGGTAGGTACAAGGCATAATAATCTGCCTGGCTCCCACCTGTTTCATAAACCTGGGCATAAACTGGTAGCCCTTGCCCTCGCTTTTAAGGGTAGGATTCCGTTTCAGCTCCCCGGCGGCAGATATACTTTGCCAGGATACAATCTGGTTGCGCCGCTCCTGCTCATTAAAGAAAAAATGTATTTCGCCTGCGGCATTCATGGTGCCATAAGACAGAAAGTTGTCGTTGTCGTCCTCAAACTGATCCTTGTGTATCACATTGCTCCAGTCCACTTCACCTGCTTTATCTACACTCAGGATGATTACTTTATCATAAAAATAACGGGTACTCTGGTTGTTGTTAAAGCTGTTGAAGGGCCTGTAAAAGGAACTATATGCAGGATTATACAGGTAGTAGTCAAAAGAATTAAAGTAGGGGGAGTTAAGATAGTCCCACCTGTTCCAGCCATTGTTGCCAAAGCCCCCTCTTGACTGGGTGGAAAAATCCTCCGCCGTAAGCAGGAAACTGCCGTCTTTTTTAACAATTACCTGGCGTATAAAAAAATCGTTGAGCGCATACTTTAACTGACCCTGCGATTTTGCATTAAACCTTACGGAGTCGCCCAGTTCCGAAAATGCCGAGGCCACTGATGAGTCTGCCTTTTTATCCCACACATTCGTAAATATTCCTTCAATATTACCCCGTTTTTGCTTGTAATAAAATGAATTGATGAGGTAATGGTTGTTCACATTATCCACCTTTAGTTTTATTTCATCAAGGAAATAATCCTGCAACGCTAAAGTTCTGTAAGTAAAGGTATCAGAAGCTGATTGTTTGGTTACTAATTTTAGCAACCCGATATTATCCCTGTTACCTGTTCTTGTACTCTTTGTAAAAACGAAGCTTCCATCATTGTCAACAAAAAACTCGCTGTAATTATCCCTGCGGTCGTCAAATGCTACCTGCTGCCTGCTCTTGCGCTGCAGTTCCAGTTTATCGTTAAACAGGATGGTTACAAAATTGTATTTCTCATGTTTTTTATAAATTTTAAACACCATGATGTGTTTTTTATTTTCGCTGTTTACCGTGGTGTAAATTTTATTACTGGCGGCCAGATCAATTTTTGTGGTGTCTAACTGAATGGGGTCGCCAATTGCTTTGCCATCGGCACCTATTTTAATGCCCATGCAGTAAACGATACTTTTCTTCTGATACTGATAAATCATAAATGAGTAATCAGGATAGGTAACAAAATCAACATTGAAAGTTCTGTCGGGCATAAAATCCAGCGCCACCCTTTCATTCAGTTCCATTTCGGCATTATAGATACTGATGGCATGTTTCCAGCGCACATTTTTGTACACCAGAAAGTTGCCATTCATTTTTCCCAGGATGTCAAAATTAATGTCCCTGTCGTCAACTCTTTCCGGCTCAGAATAGGTAATACGCTGTGCGCTGACTGAAAAACAAACTGCAAGCAATGGAATAAAGCAGGCAAATATCTTTTTATTCATTAACCTTTGTATTAATTACTTAAAATTACGATAAAATAAGCCTGAAAAGCTTTTTTGAACAGGATGAATTTTTTATTGTTATTACACAATAACCAACAATTTATTTATGCAAACGGTTTTAATTACAGGCGGCACGGGTTTGACCGGCACGGCACTTACAAAGCTGCTGGTGCAAAAGGGATACAAGGTAATTATCCTGAGCAGGAGTAAAAAGGCTGCCAATCCGGAAAGCCCTGCGGTGAGCTATGCCTTGTGGGATGTGGCTGCCCAAACGATTGATGTACCGGCAGTGCAGCAGGCCGATTTTATTGTACATCTTGCTGGAGCCGGGGTAATGGATAAAAGATGGACTGCGGCTTACAAAAAAGAAATTGTGGACAGCAGAACCCGCAGCAGCGAATTGATTGTGAATACGTTAACAAATAATTCCAATAAAGTAAAGGCAGTTATCAGCGCTTCGGCCATTGGCATTTATGGCCCGGATAGTGAACCGGTTATCCCTTTTAAAGAAGATGCCGTGGCTGACGGCAGTTTTCTTGGGGAAACATGCCGGCTTTGGGAAGCAAGTGTTGAGCCGGTTATGGCTTTGGGAAAAAGGCTGGTAAAATTGCGCATTGGAATTGTACTGAGCCGGAAAGGGGGTGCATTGACTGAATTTGAAAAGCCACTACGTATGCGGGTAGCAGCCATACTTGGAAATGGCAAACAAATAATAAGCTGGCTGCACATTGATGATCTTTGCGGAATGATTCTTTATGCAATTGAAAAGGAGGGCTTGTCAGGAACATTTAATGCGGTTGCGCCAGCACCTGTTAGTAATAAGACACTAACGCTTACACTTGCGAGGGAAATGAAAGGGAAGTTTTTTATCCCTGTTTATGTTCCTGCTTTTGTATTAAAATTGATGCTGGGGCCGGGAAGTATTGAAATACTGAAAAGCACAACTGTTGATTGTAAAAAAATTCAGTCGGCAGGTTACACTTTCAGCTATGCTGCAATAGAAGATGCCCTGCGGCACTAAA
Source organism: Chitinophagales bacterium (assembly GCA_031376295.1). Taxonomy (GTDB): domain Bacteria; phylum Bacteroidota; class Bacteroidia; order Chitinophagales; family Chitinophagaceae; genus Ferruginibacter. Next base: position 281 of record JANMDL010000877.1, on the reverse strand, counting down.
GGGATACCTACCTGCAGGGCATTGTTACAATTTTTAAGTATCAGCGGGTTTCTTTTGCCACTTTATTGGTTACTTTACCAATACCTGTGCTTTTTAAAGAAACTGTATTTTTTGCATTGTACTCCAGGTTGCCAACAGCCGAAGTTTTAAGTTTCATATTGTCAACCAGCAGCCCGCCGGCTCTTACGTTACCTATGCTGCTGTTATCAAGGTCGCAATTAGCAGCTTTGCCGGTGAGTTCTGTATTGCCTACTGCTGAAATATCAATTTCAAGGTTTTGT
>JANMDL010000874.1:0-22673 GCA_031376295.1 Chitinophagales bacterium | reverse complement strand
ACAGCAATACCAATGCAATGCCTGTTCTTTTAAGCCATTTTTTGATTTTCATAAGGCTAAGATAGTCATCAAAATGCTTGCCTGTATGTTTTTATTATTATGTTTCATTGGCTTTCAGCAGGCGCAAAAAATTACCGCCCAATATCTTTCGTATGTCTTTTTTGCTGTAGCCCCTCTTCTGCAATTCATCTGTGATAAGCGGATATTTTGTAACATCGTCCAATTGCTCCGGCAGGGAGTTCACGCCGTCAAAATCGCTGCCCAGGCCCACATGGTCCACGCCTATCATTTTTACAATATAATCAAGATGATCTATCAGCAGGCTCATCGGTGGCCGCAGGCCTTTTACTTCATCAGGGTATTTGCTGAAAAGGTATACCTGCATAAAATACGGCTCCGGATTTGCTTTCAGCAGGGAGTCCATTTCTGTTTTGTGCCTGGCGGTAAAAGCATCGCTGCGTTTTTCAAAAGCACTGTCTAAAAAGCCGCTGTAAAAATTGAGGTGAATAACACCGCCGTTTTTACCAATAGCCTTAATCTGATCATCCTTTAAATTTCTCCTGTGCGGGCAGATGCTGTACACACAGCTATGGCTTACCAATATGGGTTTGCTGCTGGTATTAATAGCATCCCAAAAAGTTTGCTCACCCACATGGCTCAGGTCAACCAGCATACCCAATTCGTTCATCCTGCGGATTACCTGTTTGCCAAAATCAGTCAGCCCCTTGTGTTTCAGCGAATCGGCCTTTGTGGTTTCATCCAGTGCCGATGTGGCCCAGTTGGTGGAGTTGTTCCAGGTAATGGTCATATACCGTACACCACGGTTGTACAAAGCATCTAATTTGCCCAGGTCGTTTTCAATCATATGGCCACCCTCCACACCAAACAGTACGGCTAATTTTTTTTGCTTTGCTGCCCGCTTAATATCCTTTACGGTAAACGCCTGCACCATTTCATTGGGGTTGCGGTTTGTCCACGCCAGTACTGTATCAATTTCCCGGTTTGCCCAGGCATAAGGGTTTTGCTTATTGCCATCGCACCAGATAGAAAAAAGTTGTGCATCCACCCCGCCCTGTTTCATGCGCTGCAAATCAGAATGTGTTTTGGTACGCAGGTCCTGGTCAAAGCTCACTCCGGCATCAATGGCTGTAGTAGGAATATCATTGTGTGTATCTACCAGCAGGGCCTTAAAATGCAGTTTGTTATTTTGCGCTGTAGCCGATAGGCAGCCAGTGATGAGGAAAAGGCAGATAATTTTTTGCATAACCCGTAATTTGAAGTGGGTGTAATATACGGCTGATTAGGGAGATTTTTAAATAAGAGTAGTATCGCAATGGCCGCAAAGGGAGCGCAAGGGGCGCAAGTTCAAAGTTGATTAATTGAAAGGTTTTGCACTCATCCTGTCAACTGTCTGTTGTACACTGTTAACTTTTTCCGAAAAGCCCTTGTGATGCTAAAAATAATTCAACCATAATACCCCTCACTCAACCCAAACTCCCGTTCCGGAGCCCTGTTCTCTATTTCATGAAAAGCATTGGGTCCCAGACCTGTAAAATCTTTATATTCTTTTACAAGATGCTGGTAATCGTGGTAGTTGCATTCAACAGCTATGCGCAGCCAGTCCATTTCAGGGTGTGAGTTTTTAAGCCGGAAAGCCCTGTCGAAGCGAATGATGCGCTCATACAGTTTGGGGTTAACGCCGGTGAGTTCCTTAAACTTCCGCTCCAGTTGCCTGCTGCTGAGGCAGGCCTCTTTAGAAAGTTGCTGCAGGCTGAATTTCCGGTCGCTGTTCAGCAGCAGAATACAGGCATCATCAACGGGCAGCCTGCGGTGTTTTTGTTTTTTTATCATGCCCCTCACAAATGTATTCACAACTTCTATCATACTGCCATAACCGGCCGCATAATACAATTTTTCATTCACTTCTCTGAGTGCAGTTGAAAAGAAAATTTCTCCATCGAGGTACCGGTTGGTAAGTTCATTGGCGGCAATGCCCATCAGGCGGTAAAGTGCACCCGGGTAAAAAATAACCTGCAGCACCAGGAAGTTGTGGCCAATGGTGCGGTTGGTAACTTCCGAAAACTGGCCATACAGCACTACAGGAACATCTTTAACAATCTTTCCATCTGCCTGGTATTGCACTGTTTCGGTATCGTAAGGGTAAAAGGCAAGGCAATGCTCCGGCCTTGGTGGATAGGCTTTGAATGGCACGGGCTGTCCTTTTTTGAACTGCAGGTGCACAATGCGGTACAGCTGTACAAATTCCCTGATATCGGGCGGCGGTATAAAATCTTTTAACAGCAATACAATAAGTTACAATTGATAAAAGTAAGGTACAGATAATTTTACAATACCAACGGCGGACCCACCACTTTCATTTGGTGTGCAGCGTGTATTTTGTCCATTTCTTCCTGTGTGGGTCTTTCTTTAAGGTTGTTCATGCAACTAAAAAATTCTTCCATTTTACCAGCAGGCTGCAAAAAGTAAATCAGCTTGCCCCTATCGGTCAGTTGCAGCCAGGTATGCGGAATGTTGCGGGGCAGAAAAATTGTTTGCCCGGCTTTTAGATGATGCGTTTCGCTGCCCACCACAAAACGGTACTCCCCTTCTATTACAGTAAATATTTCATCCTGCTCAAAATGTATATGCAGCATGGGCCCAACTTTACCAAGTCCGGTGTATTCAAATACCGAAAGCTGTCCTCCTGTATCTTTTGCAGAAATCTTCAGGTCGTTGGGGTGTACTCCCAGGAACTTTACCACTTCACCAAAACGGGACTTACCTGCATCTACTACAAAGGGCGATTTGGAAGAAGCTGTTGTGCTTTTCGGAGCACTGTTATTTGCCCATGTTATTGCCGGTAGCGCCAGCAGCGAGCTGAGTAAAAACTGTTTACGTTGCATAATAATTAATTTGAAATGTAAAACTACAGTTGTGAAGCAGCAGTCAGGTGGTAAAAAAACGACATTCTGGCCGGGCTGCTGATTCTACCCGGGGGCTTGAGCAGAATGATACTTTGAAGAAAGATTGTTTCAGTAATTTAAATTTTATGAAAAGGTTAATAATAGTATTGTTGGCAATAATTACAGCATCATGCAACATAGCGCAAAATGTAGGCATCGGCACAAATACTCCCGGAAGCGGTGGTGCAGGGCAAACCTACCTGTACAATACAACTGGTGCAGCGCTGATATTCCGGAATGGTAATCCTTCCGGTGGCCTAACACCGGGTGGTGGAGCAAGTGGTGTGCATTATGGTACTACCAGTCTTGGCGGCGGTAGTGGTGCAGATGGGATTATCATTGTGCATTATTAGAAAATTCAGGAAAAACCCGGTTAGCACCTGACCTGTAAATTATTCTATACTGGCATTGCAAGAAATCGGGTTAATATGAAAAATATCAAATGAAAATCCTTATTTAGCCAGTTTATCAGCTTCATTGCTATTGTTGCAAATGAGTCAACTGCAATTGTATAAATTCCTGTGTACACATTTTTGCACCAGAAATCGCCAAAACAGAAACCCCAAACAAACTTACCCAATAAATTGTTTGCAAAAAGCCCCGTAAAATTCCCCCCTTTTTTAAAGTGTAAATTTCAAATGTTTAAAATTTCCCCCCTTTGTTTAATCATTTAAAATAAACATTAAACATTTTCATAAAATAAGATGTTAAATGTTTTAACAGTTCGCGGCTGTTAAAAAATAAACACAATTTTTCAAATGCATTTGGAAACCATCAACAACATTCAGTCAAACTTAATTCTCTGGTAATGAAAAAATCAATTTTAAAAAAACTACTTCCTTCCCTCCTCTTTGGCCTTGCTGCAATGCCAATAGCTGCGCAAACATTTACTACCAATGTGGTAGGAAACTTCAGCAACCCTGCTTCATTTGCTTACCGCCTTGGACGCACTTCTATTGGTGAGGTGCTTACAGCCAATCCACTTCTTCCCAACGATTTTAAACTCCGCGTTTCTGGCGGAGCCTTTGCACAGGTGCAGCGGGGTACTTATGGCAATTTTACCACCAATGATCAATGGATTGGTCTTGGCCAAAATCCAACAGTAGCAGGTATTTATGGCCTTGGCATGCACCGCACCGACCGCTATGCTTTTTATAATTTAGACAGTGTGACCCGTGGTTCAGTTACAAAAGATCTTATCATAGGTCTCGGAAGTACGGGCAGCAACTACGATGTTAATCAGCGCATTTTAATGAAAGGTTTTTTTGGACCGCTTGTTAACAATTCAAGGGTGTTGCTGTCTGCCAATCCATCAAGAGGTGCTGTGGGTATTAATGATGAGAATCCCCTGTCTACATTTTTTGTAAATGCAACAGGTGCAACCGGGTCTTCCAATTTCTCTTCCTTCCGCAGCATGTTTATCATCAACCGCGGTACACCCACCAATATTCCGTTGTCTACTTTTTCGGCAATGGGTCAGGAAGGCAACTCTGTGCTGAACTTGCCTGTACATGGCTTCCGCACACAGGCAGGCGACTCCAATGCAACAATCCCTTTGATTGCAGCTAATTTTTCAGTTAATACAACAAATCAAACAGCAGCAGGCCAGCAGGAAGCTGAAATTCAGTGGCAGGATTTGAATTACAACGGCACTGTAGGTTGCAGCAACTACACAGGTGCTGCGCAGGATTTGCTCTCTTTCTATTTCCGCAATGGTGTGAATACAGCTAATACCCGCCGCAGGGTAATGACCATGCTTGGTGGCGCACATGTGGGCATCAATGTACCGCAGGGGATACCTGTAGTTACTACTGCAGGTGTTAACCCTTTTGTAGCGGGTAATATTTTCAATACCATCCGCCTGCATGTACGTAGCGGCAGTGTACTGGCCAATGGATATTATGCCACATCTGACAGTGCAAATAAAAAGAATGTGAAGGATATCGTAAGTGCCATGAAATTACTTGCCCAGGTAAGGCCAAGAGCTTATGATTTTGTAATACGCCCGGATGCAATAAGCCCAATACCCATTGACCCCTGTATTGACAGGGTGATTCCTCAATATGGCTTTATTGCACAGGAACTGGCACGTACCGAAGTTGGCAGTGTGGTTGCTAAAATGGATGATGGCTCTCTTGCTGTTGAATACGGACAGTTTATTCCTTTACTGGTTCAGGCCATGAAAGAAACAGGCGGTATAATTACCACACAGGCAGCAACTATTGATGCAATGACAAAAGTGATAGATGAACAAAAAACGCAGCTTGCCGCAATGAATGAGTGGGCTCAGATAGTATCTCAGAAACTGGGTATTCCTGCACCTGTGGCAGCGGCAAATGTTACTGCTGCTGGTGGAAGAACAACCGGAACTGCTGCCGAAGCCAACCGTTTGGCCGAAGCATTTGCCGGCACCAAATTGCTGCAGAACAATCCTAATCCAACAAACGGCTATACCGAAATTTTTTACACATTTAATGATGCCGGTACTGCAGCAATTGTGTTAACTGACCTGCAGGGCCGTGTACGCAAAACATTCGACAATATCGGACGTGGACAAAATAAGGTAGTGATAAACCGTGGCGACCTTGCTGCTGGTACTTATATCTACACGATAAAAGTAAACGGACAGAATGTTGCCAGCAAACAAATGGTGGTACTGCAATAATACGGTAATGATTAATTGAGAAGAGGCGGCCAATGAGCCGCCTCTTTTTGTATACCTTCTTTATTGCGCTGGCCACTGATATAATGTTAAACCCGGGTTTTACAATCAAATACAAAATCTGAATTCAACATAAAATTTCTTCCGCATTGTAAGGCAAACCCTATTTCTTTATTTCCTCCAGCATATGCCTTACTGCCGCTTCCAACTGTGCATCTTTGCCTGATAAAAATTCTTCATAAGGCAGCGGTACTTTTATATCCGGTTCCAGTTGCAGGTTTTCTGTTGGGCGTTTTTCCCAGCCGATGGTAGCTACCATCGGTATGCCAAATACCAGCGTGGGGTCAACCTGAGTTTCCCACCACACAGCCGTACCGGTGCCGGGTACAGGCATGCCCAGCAATTTACCCGTGCCGGTATTTTTATAAATATATGGAAAAATAAAGGCGTCGCTGTAATTGCCCTCGCCCATTAAAACACAACTGGGTTTTGTCCAGCGGCCCAGCGGCTCCGCATCTTTAAGGCGATTGCCCTGTGGTGCAAACTCAAGGTATTTTTTTCCGCTTAAAAAAGTATTCAGGTCATCGTGCAGCCAGCCGCCGCCATTAAAACGGGTATCTACAATCAGCGCTTCTTTATCGTAGTTGGTACCCATTACTTTATCCACCGCTTCCCTGAAGCTACCATCGTTCATGCCCTGCACATGCACATAACCCACTTTTCCCCCGCTTAGTTTGTCCGTCATTTCTGCCATCTTTTTTACAAAGCGTTTGTACATCAGCGTGCCTTCTTCTCCCTGTGTAATGGGCTTAAGTGCTTCTTCAAAGCGGTTACCGGTGGCAGGGTCAAACACACTGATCAATGTGTTTTTTCCCGCCTTGCGGTTGAGCAGGCTGTACCAGTCAACAGCGTCGGTAATGGCTTCGCCATCAATCTTTTCAATAATATGCCCTGCCCTTACACCCGATGCAGCCGTATTAAGCGGGCCACCTGCAATTACTTCGCCCACTTTTACACCATTGCCGGTAAATGTTTCATCGGGTATAATGCCCAGCGTAGCCGTAGCATCGGGGTTTTGTGGCTGTGGCGTATAACGGCCACCTGTATGCGAACCATTCAGCTCACCCAGCATTTCACTCAGCAACTCCTGAAAATCGTAGTTATTAATAATATGCGGTAAAAATCTGGCGTACGTTGTTTTGTATCCCTTCCAGTCAATACCATGAATTTGGGGGTCGTAAAACTTTTTAAGCACCTGCCTCCAGCAATGCTCAAAAATATAACTGCGCTCACCGGCAGCATCCAGCAGCATTTCGCCATTAATACCAACAGGGGTGATTTTTCCTCCCTCATCCACTTTTACCAATGAGCCGTTGTTAACCAAAAAAATGGTTTTACCATCTTTTGACAGGGCAATATTGCCGCCAGTGCTGCCCAGCTTGGCCAATATTTTTGTTTCCCTGGTGCGTGGCTCAGTAACCCACAAATCGTAGCCCTTTTCAAAAGCAGCCAGATAGTACAGTTTGGTGCCATCGGCAGTAAGTGCATAATCGCTTACCGAAGCGCTGTTGATGGTTAGCCGCAGCTTTCTGTTATCAATATTGCTGAAGTCGGGTTGCCAGTTCTTTTTAGCAGCAGAATCTTTACGCATGGCGGCAGTATCTTTTTTTCCGGCCTCATCCCTTTCTTTGAGCAGGGCATAATCATCCTTGCTCAGCTTAAATTTATCGTACGCATTTGCGTCTAAAAAAACGCCGTAAATATCCACTTCGGTATTGCCCTGCAATGCCAGCGATTTGCGGCCCTCCCTGCTGCTGAGCCAGGTCATTATTTTTCCACCCATCCCGATTTTAGCCGATCGCTCAGAAAAACCACTCAGCACAGGGTACACAGGTTCGCCTGTGCCATCGGCCCGGCACAGCGCTGTATTATTACCCCGCCATCTTGCCCGCTTATCATCCACCACCAGCCATTTACCATCGGGACTCCAGTCAAAATACTGGTCGCCATCGGCATAACTGTAATTGTGCCCGGCAGGTAAAACAACCCGGCTTTGCTTTGTGGCAATATTATACACTTTTAAAATGTTGCGCTCTTCCAGGTAAGCAATCTCTTTGCCATCAGGCGAAATTCGTGGTTGAAACTCTTCTTTACTGGTTGCAATTACAGCTTCTTCCTTTAACACGGTGGCTGTATAAAAATAAGGCTCTTCCCTGCGTTGTATGGTGGCTTTGTACACATCCCAGTTATCGTTGCGCTCTGCGCTGTAATACAATGTTTTTCCATCGGGTGCCCATGCCAGCATACGCTCCTGCTGGGGGGTGCTGGTAATGCGTTTGGTAATGCCACCCTCCACACTGGTTACAAATACTTCGCCCCTTACCACAAAAGCAATTTCTTTGCCATTGGGCGACAGGGTAAACTCACCCGCATTGCCATTTACCGACACTGTTTTTTCCACGCCGGTACGCCCATCGTTAAAAATTTGTATGCTTATTTTTTGTGGGTTGCCGCCTTCCCCCATGGTGTATATTTCGCCATCCTGGCTAAAGCAGAGTGTATTACCACTGCTGATGCTCAGGTGCCTTACAGGATTGTCTTTAAAAACCGTAAGCTGCTTTGCTGCGCCGGGCTTTGCTATGGGCATTGTATAAATATTCTGGTTGCCGTTTTGCTCACTTAAAAAGAAAACTGACTGGTCGTCGCTGCTCCACACAGGCTCACGGTCTTCCATATTTTCTGCAGTAAGTTTGGTGTATTTGCCCTGTTTTACATCCATTACCCACACATCCCTTGTTACAGATGAAACATGGTGCTTGCGCCAGGGGTCTTCGTAGCCCTTTCTGTCCTGGAAAACAATTTTATCACCCCGGCTGCTGTAATGCGCATTTTCCACCCCGGCAGCACTTACCAATATGGCCCTGCCGCCGGTTACCGGCACTGTGTACAAATTTTGAAAAAGCCTGGGGCTGAAAAACCTTACACTGGATGCTGGCGCATGGCGGCCGCTGCCAAACAGTACCGATTTGTTGTCAATCGTAAAGTCATAAGGAAAATCGGGGCCACTGAAATTAGTCACCCTTTTGGCTTCGCCACCTGTTGCCGGCATTACAAATACATCAAAATTACCGTAGCGGTCGCTTGCAAAAGCAATGGTTTTACCATCGTGGCTCCACACAGGCATCATATCCTGTGCTTCATGTATAGTAATTGGTACGGCTGCGCCACCAGCAGCATCCACCCTGTAAATATCCCCCTTGTAACCAAAAGCAATGGTTTTGCCATCTGGCGAAATAGCAGGATAGCGCAGCCACAAAGGGGATTGCTGTGCAAAAGAGAAACCTGTCTGTACAAGCAGCAGGCAGCCCATCAAAAATTTTCTCATGTAAGTTGATTTGTATGGTAAAATAGTATCTTCAAAAATAGCTTATACAAACTGATAATGCAAACCGTTTAAAAAAATGTTCAAAGTCAGAAAGTTCAAGGTTCAAAGTTGGTTTGAGCTGAACGGGGTTAACTTTGAACCTTGAACTTTTAAACTGCCCGTTGTCAACTGTTATCTGTGATACTGCGAACCTGGCGTTACTTTTAACCCTGCCTGCTACAAAAGATTTTCTTACTTTTAACAATATTTGAAAAAAGGAATTATCATTTACACATGAAACAGCGTAATTATTTAAGCTATATACTCAACCCGCTGGAGTTGCTGCGTACCAAAAAGGTGCTGCAGGTAAACCCAACCATTACCCCCGAAAGAAAAGACGAACAGGAGAGCAGGATATTTGTGTATGATTACGATGCTTCAGCCATAGAAGAGAAAGAAATTTTAAAAGTACCTGACTGCTATGGGTACATGAACAGCCCTAAAGTTACCTGGCTTAATGTAGATGGCCTGCGTAAGGCTGATGTGGAAAGTATCTGTAACCATTTTGGGGTACACTATTTAATTACTGAAGATATTTTAAGCCTTGGTCAGCGGCCAAAAATGGATGATATTGACGGGCTTGTTTTCTGCCTGCTGAATATGCTGTATTTTAATGAAAAAGATTCGGCAGTTGAAACAGAGCAGATCAGTATTGTGCTGGGTAAAAATTTTGTTATCAGTTTTCAGGAAGATGCCCACCGGGATGTATTTAACCCGTTGAGAGAAAAACTGCGCATCAATGGCAGCAGGCTGCGGCAGAGTGGCCCCGATTTTTTATTTTATGCACTTATTGATATGATAGTAGATAACTATTATGTGGTAATGGAAAAATTGGGCGAAAAAATAGAAGTGCTGGAAGAAGATATCATCCGCAATTCCAACAAGCGCAGCCTTACCAAAATAAACCTGCTCCGCAAGGAAATGATTATTCTTAAACGGAGTATTGCGCCGGTACGGGAGCTGGTTAACGGTATACTGCGCAGCGAAAGTGATTTGATTGAAGACCGTACAGAAAAATATTTTAAGGATGTGTACGACCATATTGTACAGGCCAATGACCTGGCAGAGAATTACCGGGATATGATGATGAACCTGCAGGATTTGTACCTGAGTAATGTAAACCTTAAATTGAATGAGGTAATGAAGGTGATGGCCATTGTAACCTGCCTGCTGGCTCCTGCAACCGTTATTGGTGGTATTTTCGGGATGAACTTTGAGATCATACCCATGTCGCATAATAAACTTGGTTTTTTTATCGCAATGGGGTTTATGCTGATTTTTCCGTTATGGATGATTATTATTTTTAAAAGACGGGGATGGTTTTAAGGGCTGTGCCAATAAAATATGTACAGAAAGGTTTGCAAATCAGTAAATTTGCCGTCCTTATCTACTTACCAAAAAGTCTTTAATGCCAATAATAGACATAAAATTACCCAAATCAATTGCGAGGGCCCTCAACCTTCCGGTAAGTGATGCAAGAGGGCAGCAGTTGAAAGTGCTGAAAAAGCTGTTAAAAAAAGCCCGCTTTACTCAATTTGGTCAGTTATATAAGTTTGATGAAATACTGATGAGCAGGCACCCCGGAAAAAAGTTTCAGCAATTGGTTCCTGCCTACAACTACAGTAAAATTTACGCCGAATGGTGGTACAAAGCCCTGGAGGGCATACCCGACGTATGCTGGCCGGGTGTAATAAAATATTTTGCCCTAAGCAGTGGTACCAGCGAGGCTTCCAGTAAATACATCCCCATTACCAAAGACCTTATACGCAGTAATAATATTACCAGCATTAAACAGCTCATCAGCCTTACCCGGTACGAAGACGTACCCAGAAGTGCTGTTGGCAAGGGCTGGCTGCTGCTTGGCGGAAGTACCCAATTGCAAAAAGGGGCCACCTATTTTGCAGGCGACCTTAGTGGCATACAGGCAAAAAATATTCCCTTTTGGTTTCAGAGCCTGTACAAACCCGGGAAAAAAATTGCCCGGGAAAAAGACTGGGCAAAAAAACTTGATGAGATTGTTGAAAACGCTCCTAACTGGGATATCAGCTTTGTTGTAGGTGTACCGGCCTGGATACAACTGGCCATGGAAAAGATAATTGAGCGCTACAAAGTGACCAATATTCATGATATATGGCCCAACCTGTCTTTTTATGTACATGGTGGTGTGGCACTTGAGCCGTATAAAAAGGGATTTGAAAAGCTGCTGGGCAAACCCATCACCTATATTGAAACTTATCTTGCAAGCGAGGGCTTTTTGGCCTATCAGAACAGGCAGTATGCTACCGGTATGCACCTGGCGCTCAACAACAATATCTTTTTTGAGTTTGTGCCTTTTGATGATAATAATTTTGACAGCGATGGCAATATGGTGGACAACCCTGAAGCATTGATGATACATGAAATTGAGGAAGGAAAAGATTATGCCATACTGATAAGCACCAATGCGGGGGCATGGCGCTATGCCATTGGCGATACAGTAAAGTTAGTTGACAGAGAGCGCAGCGAAATCATCATTACCGGGCGCACCAAGCATTTTTTGAGCCTGGTGGGCGAGCATTTAAGTGTGGACAATATGAACAAGGCGGTGGAAATGGTGAGTGAAGAATTGAACATCTCCATTCCGGAGTTTACTGTAGCCGGCATACCGCATGGCAGTTTTTTTGCCCATCACTGGTATATAGCAACTGATGATATCGCAGATGCTGAAGACCTGTGCATACGCATTGACGAAAAGCTGAAAGAGCTGAATGATGATTATATTGTGGAGAGAAAACACGCATTAAAAGAAATTTTTCTGGATGTTTTGCCCGAAAAAACTTTTATGGATTTTATGAAGCACAAAGGCAAAGTGGGGGGTCAGCATAAATTTCCCCGTGTGCTCAAGGGTAAGATGCTGGAAGATTGGCAGGTATTTTTAAAAGAGCAGCGTTAGCCGGTAAAATAATATTACTAACTTGTTGCAAATTATTATTGCAGATGACTGATGCGATTGTTGCTGGTTTATTGCTTGGGCTGGCATTGGTTTTTTCCGTTGGCCCCGTAATATTCACCATTATTAAATTACGGATTAATTACGGCATTGTGAGTGCGCTGTACTTTGCTGCCGGCGTGTGGCTCAGCGACCTGCTGTGGGTGGTTACCGCCAATCTTTTTTCGGAACTGATAAAGGAGCTGCTTAATTACCAGAAAGTGATAGGTACATTGGGCGGTATCTTTTTGATATCTCTGGGTTCGTATTACCTGTTTTTTAAAAAATACCATCCGAGAGAAGATGTTGAAGGAATCAAAATAAAAGGCTCTACACATATAAAACTCTTTGTTACCGGGTTTCTTATCAATACACTTAACCCCGGTGTAATTGCGCTTTGGTTTGGCGCTGCCACCAAGGCACTTACGTACAGTTTTAACCAGATAGTTGTCACTTTTTCGCTTTGCCTGGGACTCAACGTTTCGGCCGACCTGTTAAAAATAAAACTGGCCGGTAAACTGAAAAAGAAACTCACCGATAAAAATATAACACTTATCAATAAAATATCGGGGTTGCTGTTTATAGCATTTGGAGCGGTTTTATTGCTGGGCGTTATTTATACTGCCGTAAAAAAACCTTAACAATAATTTTGTTTTTTACTGATTATTTTGTGCGTTCATGAAGTCATTGTCTCTTCTTATATTGTTGTTCCTCACTGCAAATATTTTTGCACAACCTTCTGATTTTATTACGCTTAAAAAGAAGGGGAGAACCATCAAAACATTTTTTGCCGGCAGCAATATCTCCTTTGTAACTGCAAGCGGTGCCAATTTTACTGTGCAGATAAACAATATCCGTAACGACAGTCTTTTTGTAACAGAATTTATCATTGTGCAAGTGCCCACCAGGCTGGGGGTGTATGTGCTGGATACTGCTGCAAGGTATCAATACAGTTTTAATTACAAAGAAATTGGTACTGTGTATTACGGTAAAAAGGGGTTTAATTTTTCGGGCAGTGGTGCCAGCCTTATGGGGGGTGGTTTGCTGCTGCTGGTGGCCAGCGGGGTTACCTACCTGGCCGACCGGAGTAATTTTAGTTTGCCCCTGATGGGTGCGGCGGCTGGCCTTGGGCTTACGGGCTACCTGCTTACCCGCCTGCAAACCACTAATTATAAAATTGGCAAAAAATACCAGCTCAATTATATTTCAGTAACCCCCAATTAAAACCTGCACAACAAAGGCAATGAAATTTTTTAAAACAAGGTTCTGGCGTATCTGCAAAAGGGTGTTTTTGTGGATGTTTATCCTGCACATTGTGTACATGGTGATGGTGCGCTGGGTAAACCCTCCCATTACGCTTACCCAGTTGGGCAGTGTACTGCAGGGCAATGGACTTAAAAGAGATTATATTGATTATGATGAAATGGGCAGCAATATTAAACTGGCCGTAATTGCCAGCGAAGACCAGCTTTTTCCTGACCATGATGGCTTTGACATTAAAGCCATCAAACTGGCAATGAAATACAACAAAAAACATCCGGGTAAGGTAAGGGGGGCCAGCACCATCAGCCAGCAGGTAGCTAAAAATATTTTTCTGTGGCAACATGGCGGCTATTTCCGCAAGGGGCTGGAAGTGTATTTTACTTTTATGATTGAAAAAATATGGAGCAAGGAAAGGATACTGGAAAATTACCTCAACATAGCAGAAATGGGTAAAGGTATTTTTGGTGTACAGGCTGCTGCCAAAGCCTATTTTAATAAAGATGCCAAAAACCTTACCCGTGCCGAAGCGGCCATGATTGCGGCCTGCCTGCCCAATCCAAAAGAATTTACAGTAAAACCATTGAGTGCTAAAGTAGTCAACCGCTATGATGATATTATGCGGCAGATGAATAACCTGGAGGGTGACCCGGATATACAGGAACTGGTTAAATGAAACACAGTATTTAAATGAACGTTTCCCCGTGAATTGTTAAACTCTTTAATAAAACAAGGCATTCATATCAAGCTGCTTGTCAATAAGCGGCGAAAAAGCATTGCTGTATAAGCCCTGTGTGGTAATTAGCGTAATAAATAACTGCTTTTTTGTTTTAGTAGTTTCCTGAAATACGTTTTTCCGCTGCCGGAGATTTTTCAGTTCGGCTTCTGTTAATGTATATAATCCCCCATAGTATTTCATCTCACATATATTAATAGCATTATCAGCCCTGTCAATAAGCAGGTCTATCTGGCATCCATCACCTGTATCATCTTTACGTTTAATAAAGCTTGCCTGTGTTGTAAATACACCAGCAATGCCAAGCGCTTGCTTAATTCCATCAATATGCTTGATACACAATGACTCAAAAGCAAAACCACTCCATATCTTCACTTCCTGGGTATTAAATTTTTTCAGCCAGTAATCAGGCTGATGTTTGTTGGGGGCTATAAAATGCAGGTAAAATAACGAATATTCATCTGTAAGCCGGTAAAGGGTTTCCCGCTTTTTTTTGCCAAATGGAATATATGATTGAATAAAGTCCGAGGCTTCCAGCTCCTGCAGAACAAAAGACAATCCACCGCCTGTGGTCATAGATGTACCGCCTGTTATTTCCTGCCGGGTTAAGCCCTTATTTTTTTGAGCAAGCATTTTTATTACCTCAATATGTTTTTGATAATTTGTAAACAACGCTTTATATAAATTATCAAACTCGCCATATAATGCTGCTGCCTTGCCAAAGCAAATAGTATTGATTGCCTGAACAGCGCTTTGCCCTTTTTGTATATCCTTAAGATAGTATGGAATACCACCCAATGCCATATATATCTGAACAATACTTTCTCTTGGGAAATTGATTCCCCGGGCGGTAAAATATTGCTCTGTTTGCTGTAATGTAAAAGGCTGCAGGTGTATTTTTTGCGTTACCCTGTTATGTAACCCGCCTTTGTGATTAATAATATTACTTATCATCCAGGTAGCTGAAGAACCACAAATTACTACTACCAGGTTCTGGTCAACAGCCCAGGTATTCCAAAAATGCTCAAATGCCTTTATAAAAGTATTTGATCCGGATGATAGCCATGGAAACTCATCAAAAAACAATACCCGCTTTTTTCTCCTGGTTTTACCCACTAATTGTTTCAATTGTAAAAAAGCCTGAAACCAGTTTTTGGGCATCATCAAGTTGCTGTTTTCGGGAAAGAAAGTGTTTCTGGCCTCAGTAAAATTTTGCAACTGCATCTCTTTTGCTGCATCCTGGATGCCGGTAATATGAAAGGCAAGCTCTTTTGAATACACTTTTTTTACTAAAAAGGTTTTTCCAACCCTTCTTCTGCCAACAATTGCTACCAACTCAGCCTCATTAGTTTGCAAAAGATACTGTAATTTTTGCTGTTCAGCATCTCTGCCCGAAAGTGGTATTGTTATTTGATGCTGTACTGCCATAAGGCAACAAAATTACATTTTCATAACTGAATTTGTTCAAAAAGTATCGCCATAAGTTGTTTTTTTTTACACTTATGGCAATATTACTCAATTTCTTTATAACTAAAATACCCGCCATATTGTATTTTTTTATATAGTTATGGCATCTTTTTATATTTTAATAAATTGATTATCAGATATTTATATAAATTTTACTTAATAAAAAATCACAGGAATTGCAAAATTCAAGAATTGAAAATTTCGGCCCAAATCTATCCAGTTGTAATAATCTTATAAGAAACAGTTTTAAGGAGATTATGCACCAGATGAATAACCTGGAGGGTGACCCGGATATACAGGAACTGATTAAAGATCCGGTTACAGCGAAGCAGTTTGTTAAATAAGCAACCTATCCACTGCCGCAATAGCCTTGTTCAGCCGCTCTTCGTCAGTACCCGAAATATCGGCCCACGGCACAGGTTGGTTCACCATAATATCCTTGTAAATATGATAGAGCTTTTCACGGGTAGGCAGGTCGGGATATTCACGCAGTTCATCCTTTACCCAGGGCAGGTCGGTATTGCAAAGCAGGTACAGGTCGTATTTGCGTTGTGCTGCCTGGTCAAGTATCCATTGGTGGCAGTTGCCAAATACAAATTCGCACCACACTTTCATCACATACATATCAGTATCAATGAACAGCATTGAATTTTCTCCTGCAGAAGAAAGCTTTTCAATTGCCGCCTCTTCAGCAGCCAGTTGCCCCTTTGCAACGGTGAGCAAGTCGTCATACGTATAATTGGTGCCATGCTGCAGCAGGTATTCCCTGGCGTATTCTTTTACCCATAAGGTGTTGTAATGCGCTGCCAGTTGTTTGCACAAAGTGCTTTTGCCTGTGCTTTCCGGGCCGATGATAACAATTTTTTTAAGCAGGTTCATATTTTCGGGTTTTTTTCCACTCCCGGTATCCCATCCAGGCCATTAGTAAAAATAAAATATACATCAGGGTAAACAACATAAAACCCTTGTAAAAGTTAAGTGGTATCGCCACTATATTGGAAAAAATCCATGCCAGCCAGTTTTCAATTTTTCTTTTTGACATCCACCACATTGCCGTTACGGCGCTGGATGATACCAAAGAATCCAGTACCGGCGTGTTGCTGTTGGTTAATTTTACCAAAAGAAAATAAATAGCTATCCAGAAAACTAAAAAGAAGCCAACGCCAAAGCGAAGCTCTTTTTTGCTGCACCAGCTTATGGGGAACGCATAACTATCTTCTCTTTTCTTAACCCAATTGTTCCAGCCATATACACTCATTACAAAATAATAAATATTCAGTGTCGCATCTGCATAAAGAGGTGGCTGCGACATAAAGAAATATACATAAGATGCCAGCAACACTCCTGCAATACCAGTGGGGTAAACCAGTACATTATTTTTTCTTGCGTACCATACACTGGCAACCTGTGCAATAGTGCTGCCCCATTCCTGCCAGCGTGTCTCTTTGATGTTGGTAATAAAACTTTGAAAAATCTCCTGCCAGCTCATGCCTTGTATTTGCCCAAAGATAACCTTGCTGCATCAAAAAATGCAGTAGCTTCGTTTTCATTTCAAATATCAAAAGCATTAATATGAAACGTAACGCAACGGCCGTATGGAACGGCACAGGTAAAGAAGGTACAGGACATCTTACCACGCAAAGCACCACATTGAGCAAAACACAATATTCCTTCGGCAGCCGTTTTGCAGAAGGTGTGGGTACCAATCCCGAAGAGTTGATAGCCGCCGCACATGCAGGCTGCTTTAGTATGAAGCTGAGTTTTGTGCTGAATGCCGCTGGTTTTACAGCAGACGAAATTGATACCAATTGTGTAATAACACTTGACCCTGCTGCCGGAGCTGTTACTGAATCTGCCCTTACGGTTACTGCGGCAGTTCCGGGTATTACCCAGGAACAATTTGATGCGTTCGCTGCTGATGCCAAGGCTAACTGCCCCATATCAAAGCTGCTTACTGCCAATATTACAATGACAGCTACGCTGAAGTAGTTCTTATTGAAAATTAATTTACCCTGCTTTTTAAAAAAGTGGGGCTTTTTTATGAAAATAGTTAAATTAATTCGCTGAAACCCTTTGCTGGCTTAAAAGAATTTTTTTAAAGGATGCTAACTGAATTAGAAAAAGAACATTTTTTCAGGCTCCATTTGAGTTTAAAAAGAAGGTGCATGGGGAGGTTTTTCCCAATATTTTGCCCTGAAACCCTTACTGGACGTAAAAGGATTTTATTAGAAGCTCAGGTATTGCTTTATTTGAGATTTATCATTTAAAACTCAAAAGCTTTTTTTCGTTTTAAGATCTATAATAATGGTAAAATCATCGTTATACACTAAAAAATATGGCTGAAAGCATTACTGGACGTAGTAGGATTTTAAAAATGGTTTGGTTTGTCTATCCCCTGGAATTTATTGAGTGATGTACTGCCAATAATGAGTGTTGGATAATCTTATTGTTTTGTGAAATTCTTCTACATTTCAAAATAAGTTGCCTGAAACACCTCAACGGGCTAAATTATATTTTTTTAAAGTAAGTAAAATGGGGCTATTCTGATTTTTCATATTGTGTACAAAATAGAAGTGTAATAAAACACTCATGTTAGCTACTTTACCGGAAATTTTCGTCTGAAACCCTTACCGGACGTGAAAAGATTTTGCTATTTTTATTGGAATTTTACTCCTGAAGCCAAATTGGTATAATAACATAATTTTTTGCTTTGCATATCTGTACCCCTGCTGTACAACTACCCTTCTTCCGGATTGGTCGTCTATCATGAGGGTCTGTAGCGCACTAAATGATGGTTGTGGTGGGCATAGCAAAGCATGCACCTGGCCACATTGGCTTCTGTGCTCTGGGTTTTTTTTGCACCTGCCATCTGCCTCACTTGCAACGTTGGCATATTGGAGTATTCGTGTAAGCAGGAATTAACGCCAGGTAGGCAGGTTTGAAAATATCGGGGGGTCATAACTATCCGGCTTATAAAAATTCATTTTATTTTAAACCTAAGTCCTGCATAAATTATGCGTCCGTTTACTGGCCCCCAAACAATAGAGCCATCAAAGTAAGGGCTGAATGGTTGGTTAGCGCTAATAAATAATTTGTCCTGCATATAACCAGTTAAGTTTTCTGCACCAATGTAAACATCCCATTTGCCGCCAGATTGTTTTGTTACTTGCCCGCTCATTTGTATGAATGATGGCGAATAAGAACCCATTTGTTTGTCGGCAGGATTGGTGCTTGTATTAGGTAACCTTTTTTTACTTAGCCATTGTGTGGTTAAATCAAATTTCCATTTGTTTTCTGTTTCATATGCTAAGTTGATAAATGCCCTGTGCTTTGCTACAAGTGGCTTTTCAAGTAAAGTGCCGTTATAATTTGTTTGCACATCTAACCAGCGGTAAGCCAAACGAACATCTAACTTTTTAATCAGTTCATAATTAACTTCTGCCTGAATACTGTTGCTGAAAGATTTTCCCTTGAGATTATAAAAATTAATTTTTTGCGGACCTGCATCAATGTCAACCACAACCTGCTTATTAAAAGTTGTGCGGTAAGCATCAATACTTAAAGAACCTGAACTGTTGTGCAGTTTAAAATGATGGATAAAATTCACTCCGTAATTCCATGCCTTTTCCGGGTCGAGCCCGTATCCATAATCTGATGCCGGGTTTAAGATTTTATATTGTCTTGCACTTGCAAACAGTCCTGTATTTTCTGCAAAAATATTTGCTATCCTGAACCCTGAACCTGCAGAAAAGCGAAGATTTGTTTTAGGATTGAAATCATATTTTAAATGCAGCCTTGGTGTTGCAATTAATCCATATTTGTTATGATAGTCAAACCGTAAACCTGTAATACCTGTAAACTTTTCATTTGCTGAATACGTATATTCAAAAAAAGAACCTGCTACAATTTCATTTCGTTTAAAATTTGCAGTGTTATATATTTCGTTGTAATTGTCGTTTGCAAAACTAACTCCTGACCGGAATTTATGAACCGTAGTGCCAATGATGGATTGATATATAAGATTGGCATAAATGGAATTTTGTTTGCCGTCATACTTTGTCAGGCCGTAATAAGAATTGTTGTTGTAAGTATTTGCAGAGAAGATGAAACCAATGCTTTTATATTTTTGTTGCGGAAATACATATCCCAATTTGCCTGTAAAAGCATATTGCTGCACATCAATACCTACCCCGTATTTATTATTTGTCAGTTTATCGGTTGAAGGATTAAAGTCTGTTTCTCCTGCTTGTCTGTGGTCGCTTAATGCTTTAATGGCAAACTGTGCAAACAAACCTTTTGTGTCGGAATACCGCCAACGGTTAATAACATTGAATTGTCTGCCAATTGGCAAATCTAAAAAACCGTCTTTGTTCTTATCGCTTTTCGCAGCAACTCCGTTTGCATGGGTCAGCAAAGCAGTACTCCACTTGTTGTTCATGTTTTGAGAAAGATTTACGGTTGTTTCAAGCCTTCCCAAACTGTTTGCATAAGCATTTACAAAAAGCTTATCCATTTTTCCGGGCTTCATTTCTTCAATATTTATTTGCCCGGCAATGCTTTCGTAACCATTGGCAACAGAGCCTGTTCCTTTGGTAACTTGTATGCCCTCTATCCACGGGCCGGGAATAAATGTAAGTCCATAACTACCTGCAAGCCCTTTTATTTCAGGTGTGTTTTCAGTTAGCAACTGCGTGTAGTTGCCTGATAAACCCAGCAACTGAATTTGCTTAATTCCTGTAACTGCATCGGCATAGTTCACATCAACCGATGGGCTTGTTTCAAAACTTTCAGCGAGGTTACAACAAGCTGCTTTCGTTAGTTCCCTTGAGCCGATGTTAAGTGTATTGAATGTACTCAGTGAAGAAACGTAAGTAGATTGGCTTTTTGCCCTGACAATAACTTCACCCAAAATTGCAGTTGATGAATTTTTCAGAATTACTTTTATTTCGCTTGACGATTTGATATTAAAAGTGTCTTTTTGGTAGCCGATATAACTAACTTCTATCTGAACAGGAATATTACAAGTCAGTTGAAAAACACCTGAACTGTCTGTACTGCTGCCGTGGTTTGCATTTAAGCAACGGACAGTTGCACCAGCAAGCGGAAGCAGTTTACCTTTTTTATCTTCCTCTAAAACAATGCCTGTAATGGTGTGCAATATTTTTTCTGGTACTGCTTTTGTTTTTGCTGTGTCAGTAATTGACGGTGGCGTTGGTTTTTTGTAACGATCGTAATAACAGCACTTGGGCAAACTTTCATATATTTTATCATCCGCTTGAAAAGCTTCATTGTCGTGTCCTGCGGTTGCTAATTGCTGCTGAATTTTTTCTTTTGAAAGTTTGATACTGTCATAGCTTACGGTAAGCATATTGGTTTCTATAATCCAGTTTGCTTTATAAGTACTAATGCCTTTTAGTGTGGTTTCAATTCTGTTTTTGCATTGTATGCAGGTACCAAACACTTTAAAGGTCTCGGTTTTTATATTTTTCTTTTGAGCGGTGGCTGTAAAACTTACTACAACACATAAAACCGCTACAATATTTTTTTTCATTGTATTTAGTTTTTAAAGAAGTGAACGCATTTTTTTGAATGTCTTCGGCCCTTTAGTTATAATAATTACTGTTCCATTGCCTTTCTGTCGTAATGGCAGCAACCAGGTAATTTTTGGTATACGGCATCGTCAGCATTATACTTTCTGGTTTCATGTCCAGCGGCGGCTATCTTCTTTTGAACATTATCAACAGTTTCTTTTTTAAACCGGCTGTATTTTACTGTAAGGTTTTTTGTATTCTCATCCCAAACGGCAGATTGCATACCATCAACACCTGATGCTGCTTTTTCAATACGATTTTTACACATGCCGCACTTGCCATATACTTTTATGGTTTGTGTTTTTGTTCTGCCATGGATGTTTTTTTTTTCCTGGCTGGGCATTTGCAGTTTGAATAGTTACAAATGCAATAAATATTGCTGATAATAATTTTATCGTTTTCATTATACTAATTTTATGATTGATAGAATAACTGATTTGTTTGCTGAAACTGCAGCAAACAAAGTGTAGTCTATACAATCATCATAGCCTGAAAACGCAAAAGAGTATCTGGCGGGAAGGAGGTTTACCAGTTGGTGGTCTTTTGTAAAGTGGCTTTATTTTGCCATTGTCAGCAATATTTAAACCCGTGTAATTACCTGCAGGAAGAATAACAGGTAAAAACGGTGCACCAAAATTTAAGTTTGATTGGTCGGCACTTTTTTGCTGGTCAACCTTCAGCTTTATGGTTACGGTCTTGTTATCGCAGCAACCTTTTTTGGCTTTGCCGGTACAATCCTTGTCTTCAGTTTTAAGGGCAAGTGAAACTGTTTTTAATTTACCACAGCAATAAAAATAATTAAGACTTACACCAAAAGTTGCAATGGAATAAGAAATCAATATTGCTATGATAAAAATGCGTTTCACTGCTTATTTGCCTGCTTTTGATTTAAATACAAAAATAAGAAGCTGTTTTTAATGTGTGTTACAATATTCGGACTAAGTATTGTAATATTTACAGATTGTCAATGCTTTTACGCCTGACGCCCTGCAAGCCTTTGAAAAAAGAGGGTGTAAGCCCTGTTATTTTTTTAAACTGATTTGATAAGTAAGCAACGCTGCTGTAGCCCAGCTGGTTTGCAATTTGGGAAAGTGTCAATTCATCATATACAAGCAACTCCTTAGCTTTTTCAATCCGCTGGGCAATAAAAAATTTTTCAATGGTTGTGCCCTCCAACTCTGAAAAAAGATTACTTAAATAATGGTAATCCTGATGTATTTGGGATACAAGATATTCGGAAAGGCTGGTATTTATGTGTTCGCCTGAATGATGGACTAATGAAATGATGGCGGTTTTAATTTTTTCTATTGTTTGGCTTTTTTTGTTGTCAATCAGTTCAAAGCCCATTGCTTTTAATGAGGTGTCCAATTGTGATAACTGGTCTTTTGACAAGTCGCCTTCAATTTCTGCTTCGCCCAATTGGAGAAATTTTGGGTGAAGCCCCATGTTTTCCAATTCGGCTTTTATTACCATTGTGCATCTGCTGCAAACCATGTTCTTTATGTAGAGTTTCATGCTGCCTGTAAGATTTCTGTATCCCCGTATGGTGATATGCAAATTTACTGAAAAGGTAGTGGTTATCTAACGCTCAGCATGTAGTTT
>JANMDL010000833.1:0-1682 GCA_031376295.1 Chitinophagales bacterium | reverse complement strand
GAAATAAAAAAAGCTGGATTAGCAGGAATACTTTCATTGCTGCTTGGCATTGCTGTTTCATTTGCAGCAGGTGCGGTAATTGCATTGGTAATGGGCTATAATGATGCAAAAAGTATTACCACCATTGGTGCAGGTGCCTGCACTTTTATTGTTGGCCCAGTTACAGGCGGCGCTATTGGTGCAAGTTCCGAAGTGATAACTATCAGCATTGCCGCAGGAGTTATAAAATCTATATTAGTAACAATTGCAACGCCATTAATTGCAAAACTAATTGGGTTAAACAATCCACAAACTGCAATGGTATATGGTGGTATGATGGGCACTACCAGCGGTGTGGCTGCTGGCCTTGCTGCTACCGACCCTAAGCTTGTTCCTTATGGTGCAATCACGGCAACTTTTTATACCGGGTTGGGTTGTTTGCTTTGCCCTTCGATATTTTATTTGGTGGTGAAGTTGTTTTTTTGATAGGTGAACAAACGGGTCTTTGTAAAAAATAATTGATGTACGAACTTCTATTTAAATATCTCCAAAACAAGACAGGAATCAGCGAAAAGAATTTTTCTGAATGTAGCCCATATTTTAAATTAAAAGAAGTTAAGAAAAACGAAATCATTTTAAGAGAAGGGGAAGTTTGCCGCAGTAATTACTTTGTTAATAATGGTTGCCTCAAATTTTATTCGATAAATGATGAAGGGCATCAACTGACAAGATATTTTGCCTTTGAAAGTAAGTTTGGCACAGCTTTAAGCAGCCTCATTGACCAAAAACCTTCATTTGAGTATATTCAAGCCATCGAAAAATCTGAATTGTTAATGATTTCACGGCAAGATTTTTTTCAGCTTGTAAACACTGTACCACAAATCAACACTATCTACCGGGATATTTTGGAAATGGCTTATGTAACATCACAAAAAAGAATTTACGGGTTACAGGGAAAAACTGCTTTAGACCAATTGAAATGGCTGATGGAATATCAACCCAAAATATTATCAAGGCTTTCAAACAAAGAGATAGCTTCTTATTTAGGCATCACCCCCTTTACTTTAAGCAGGCTAAAATCACAACTTTAAATTTTTAAACTCCTCAAAAACGTTGCGGTAGAGCAATGTTTAAGCAAAAGTTTCCATATACTTTTATGTTTCATTTTTAAACTGAATGTATATGAAACACCTGAAAAATAAATTTTCTTTTTTTACACTGATAGTTCTGATGCTTGGTTGTTCTGCAAATAAAAAAATAACAACTTCTGTTGTTGTCAATAAAAAAGTAATGCTGATGAACCGCATCGGGCCATCGGTTTCCGAATTATTCATCGCCAATGCAGACGGTACAAACGAACACAAATTATTTAAAAACCCCGGTTTTGATTACCATGCGTCTTATTCAACCGACGGTAATTGGATAGTTTTTACTTCTGAACGCAATGGTTTAGGGCAATCAGATATTTATAGGGTTCATCCCAATGGTACTGGTTTAGAACAATTGACCAACGACCCGGCTTTTGATGACCAGGCAAGTTTATCACCCGATGGTAAAAAACTGGCGTTTGTATCCAGCCGCAATACCAAAACCACCAATATCTGGATAATGGATTTGCTCACCCGTAAATTGGAAAATATTACAGGCCAACCAGGAATAAAAGGCGACCCCATGAAACCCAATGCCTTTTTACGGCCTGCCTG
>JANMDL010000791.1:0-6738 GCA_031376295.1 Chitinophagales bacterium | reverse complement strand
GCCATGCGGGCCTGTTGCGGGGGCTTTCCAGCTATTGCCTCCATCAAAAGTGATGAAACAATTTTTAGTGCTGCTGTCTTTGGTATTAAAATCGCCACCCACTACCATCATCGTTTTTTTATTTTTTACGGCCAGGGAATTTGCCCCGGTGCTTTCGGTGCCTTGTATAATGGGCAGGTCAATTTTTTTGTTGCGTATGTGCAGGCGTGACCGCATACCGCCGCTAACAAAACAGGCTTCAGTTTTAGTCAGCTTTCTTACATTGGTACCGCTGCTGGCAAAGCAGGCTTCTCCGGTTTCGGCTAAGGGATAGTTTTGTGCAGGAATGTTTTGCCAGGTATTGCCACCATCAAAAGTGCGGGCAATAAAAAATTTGTTGTCAATAGGGTCACCAATCACAATTCCACTCTGCTCGTTCCAGAACTCCATGGCATCCAAAAACATCCCCTTTGTCTTATTTTCATACACCACTTTCCATGTATCGCCACCATCAACAGTTTTTAAAATGTATGCCGGGTCGGCAATGCCCATTATCACAGCCGTTGTTGCATCAAAAGCCTCTATGTCCCTGAAGTCGGTACTGTCAAAGCCCTTTACTTTCATCCATTGCCAGTTGGTACCGCCATCCAGCGATTTGCCTACCGTGCCGTTGCTGCCACTAACCCATACAACCTTATCATCCACCACACTAAGCCCACGCATGGATGTTTTGGTGCCAGATGTAAGTAATTGAACCGTTTGTGCCCTTACTGCATTAACCGTCAGGAATAAAATGCTGATGCCCGAAAATATTATTTTGTGATATAGCTGCATGTTATGACTTTTGCAGCTCAAATGTACTGAATTTGGAAGGCGAATTCAATTAAGAATTAAAAATTAAGAATTGGGGAACTCTGTATCATTACAAGTTACTTTAAATCTTCGGGTACTTAATCAGTAAATTATAAAATCAGCACATCATCAAATTAATAATATGATACCATACTGGATGAGCCGGAGCCAGTTACTTCTTGGCGATGAAAAAGTAGCAACACTGATGAACAAGCACGTACTTGTGGTGGGCCTTGGCGGGGTGGGCGGCATCTGTGCCGAAATGATTGCACGGGCAGGTGTGGGAAAGATGACCATTGTGGATGGTGATACTGTGGACCTGAGCAATTGCAACAGGCAGATTCCTGCGCTGCACAGCACCGAAAAGCAGCCCAAAGTAGCAGTGATGGCCGCCAGGCTGCGGGACATCAATCCTGCTATTGTGCTTAACCCCGTAAATGATTTTATTAAGGAAGAAAAAACTACCAGGCTTTTAGACGGAGGTAATTTTGATTATGTGGTAGATTGTATTGATACCCTCAGCAGCAAAGTATTTTTAATAAAAGCCTGTACCGATCGCAATATACCTGTAGTGAGTTCGCTGGGTGCTGGTGGTAAAATTGATCCGTCACGGGTGGAGGTAACAGATATTTCGGCAACCTACCAGTGCAACCTGGCAAAGTATGTACGCAAATACCTGCGCAAACTTGGTGTGTCAGAGGGTGTGAAAGTTGTTTTCAGCGCAGAAGCAGCCGATCAGGACCGCATCATAGAAACAGAAAAAGCATATCCCAAAAAATCCATTATCGGTACTATCTCTTACATGCCGGCAATTTTTGGCTGCGTTACTGCAAGTGTGGTGATAAGAGACCTGATGGGGGATACGGTAGTGGTTGAATAAACGTTAACCAGCTTTGTTTCTTTCGCCAAACAGTAAACTGCCGATGCGTACCATATTGCTGCCTTGTGCAATGGCAACATCGTAATCAGCACTCATACCCATGCTGAGGGTGGTAAAGGTTTTTTGTAGTCCGGGGTTATTGTTGCGTATTGTATCAAACAATTTTTTAAGACCCGCAAATTCCTGTGTAACCAATTCCACATCATCACTAAAGGAAGCCATGCCCATCAGGCCGCAAAGAGCGATATGCGGATATTGTTCGCTTAGCAGGGCAGTACTTTCATCCTCATCCAGGCCAAATTTTGTTTCTTCCCTGGCGATGTGTATTTGCAGCAGGCAGTTGATGATGCGGTTGTTTTTTTGCGCCTGTTTATTAATTTCTTTCAAAAGTCCGGCGCTGTCCACCCCATGAATAAGATGTACAAAAGGAGCAATGTATTTTACTTTATTGCTTTGCAGGTGGCCGATAAAATGCCAGCAGATATCTTTGGGCAGGGCTTCCTGTTTGCTTACCAGCTCCTGCACATAGTTTTCGCCAAAATGCCGCTGACCAAGTGCGTAGAGTGCTTGTATGTCTTCTATTGGCTTTGTTTTTGATACAGCTATCAACGTTACCTGCTGCAGATCTAATGCTGCTTTTACCGCCAAATATTTTTCTGTGTTTACTGCCATTGTACTAGTGTAGGTGCAAAAATAGTTAAGTAAAGTCAGTTTACAGTATTACAGATGACAGTTCACAGGGAAGAGCGCAGCAACTTATCAACTTATCAAATTTGAACAGCTTTGAACTTAACACACTTGCGATACTAACTACTGCGGCCTTCTTCGCATCAGCTTACCGGTATCCGGTACAGCAGGGTCAACTGGTGGTGCAGGTGGCGGTGGTACACTGTAATCAGTTGAATCGCCATTAACCGGTTCCATCATGGTACTGTCGGCTCCGCCAGCAAGCAGTACGCTGTCAAAATTCTGATCGATAAAAATGGGTACATTATCGTAGTTGGCCGGCTGTATAAATTGTGTAACAGTGCCATAACCAAGGTTGCGGCTGGCATATACTTTTTTCATAAATATACCCCAGGTAGGCAACGCCATACGGTTGGCCTGAAAATCGTTGTTGCTGTATATCTTAATAAATGGATCATCACAACCCACCCAGGAGCCCGCCAGCAACTCAGGTGTGCACCCGATAAACCAGCCATCGGCAGCGCCATTGGTGGTACCTGTTTTGCCCGCCATGGCTACTGGTATCTTGTATTCGTTCAACGACTTGCCTGTGCCAATTTTTACCACACCTTCCATCATCTTCACCATGGTATAGGCATCGCTTTCGCCAATTACCTGTTTGTTCTCTTGCTTAAATTCTTCCAGCACATTTCCATTTTTATCTTCTATCCGGGTAATAAAATATGGAGTAGCATTAATGCCCCTGTTGGCAAACATGCTGTAGGCTTTCAGCATTTCCAGCATAGGTATTTCGGCAGCGCCCAGTGCTATGGAAGGAAAGGCGGGAATATCAGCTTTAATGCCGCAGTCTTTTGCAAAAGCTACAGTACGCTCGGCCCCAATGACCGACATCAACCGGTAGGCAATAATGTTTTTTGAAAATGCAAGTCCGTTGGCCAGTGTACCACCTTCGCCATTAATGGTTTTTTTATTGAGGGTTAAGGGGCCGCCCGGTATGTAGGTATCAGGTTTATAATTTTCTTCTTTTACCGCCAGTGTGTACAGCAATGGTTTAAACGAGGAGCCAACCTGCCTGGCAGTGGTAACATGGTCGAACTTGAACCATTTGTGATTGATGCCGCCCACCCAGCATTTTACTTCGCCCGATTTTGGGTTGATGCATACAAACGATGCCTGCAGCAATTGTTTCTGGTATTTGATGGAGTCGTATGGAGTAAGTACAGTATCAATTTCGTTTTTAGCATTGTAAGCCAGCAGCTTCATACGTGTTTTTACAAAAAACGATTTTCTTATTGCTGCTTCAGGGGTTTCGTCTTCGGCCATATTCTTCCAGCGCTCCGACAGGCGCATGGCATCTTCCAGTGTTTTTTCATGCTCCTTCCACATTTTACTGCTGCTGTTTTTGAGCAATACTGACAGTTTGCGCTGCATTACCGGCAGGTGCTGCTGTACGGCTTCTTCTGCAAAGCGCTGCATGCGGCTGTCGATGGTGGTATATATTTTTAATCCATCCCGGTAAAGGTTGTACGGCTCACCTGTTTTGGGGTTGTTGTGCTTTTTGCACCACTCTTTCAGCATGGGGGTAATGCTGCCTTTGAAGTAAGGCGCTATGTCATTTTTTTCGCCGGGGGCTTTGTAGTTGGTCACCAGGGCCATGGCTTTTAGCTTTTCTCCTTCGGCAGCACTAAGATATCCTGCTTTTACCATTTGGTTAAGTACAGTATTGCGGCGCAGGAGGGAGCGTGGCGGATGGCGGTAAGCATCGTATCCCGGCCCCTTGAGCATACCTACGAGTACTGCTGCTTCGTTGATGCTGAGGTTGGCCGGTTCTTTCTGAAAATAAGTAAGTGCAGCATTCCTGATGCCGAATACATTGTCTGATGGCCAGGGCGCTTTGTTGAGGTACAGCGCAATAATTTCTTCTTTGGTAAGATTGCGTTCCAGCTTTACGGCCACCACCCATTCTTTTAATTTATCCCTTATGCGTATAAAAACATTACCACCGCCCTGTTTCAAAATCATTTTAGCCAATTGCTGGGTAATGGTGCTGCCGCCACCATCGGTACCCAGCTTAAACACGGCCCTTGCAGCCGATTGCCCGTCAATACCTGAATGTTCCCTGAACCGTTCGTCTTCGGTTGCGATTAATGCATTGATAACGTGTTTGGAAATATGACTGTAGGTAACCGGGCTGCGGTTTTCTACGTACAGTTTGCCCATGGTAATACCATCAGATGAAATGATTTCACTGGCCACATCTGCTTCGGGATTTTCCAGTTCCTCAATAGAGGGTATTTTGCCAAAGAGGCCGGTAGCGGCGCATACGAACAATAGTATTACAAATAAGAGTCCGCCCAAAAAGGTACGCCACAAAATTTTTACAGAACGTTTCATTTACGGGATAAAATTTCAGCGTAAAGATGCGGAAAGAAAGGGAGAATTGGGCTTTAGATATTGTTAAAATTCAATCATGGCAATAAACTACTCCACCCCGGGGCTTTTATCAGCACGGCAATATATGTTTTCCGGCTGTTTGAATTTGGGAGTGTAGCGGGTAAGATAAAAAAGCTGGATAAACAAACTTCGCTACTTTTGTATTTTTGTTTTGCAATAATTTTTCATGAACCGGCTTTACAGCCATTAACCCGGAAACTTGAGTATGAAAATATTTTTGGCGGATCTTTCCCCTAAACTTACCGAAGCCTGGAGCAATTTTTTTGGAGGCGAAGAGAATATTACTATTCTTGAGGCAGACATAACCACTATAGAATGCGACGCTGTAGTAAGTCCGGCAAATTCTTTTGGTTTTATGGATGGAGGCCTTGATTATGCCCTTTCTGAAAGATTTGGCTGGGATTTAGAAAAAAAGTTACAGCAACAAATAAAGGATTTGCCAATGGGAGAACTATTGGTAGGGGAGGCCATCTTAATGAATACTGGTGATAACATTACACCATTTTTAATTTCTGCACCTACAATGAGGATTCCAACAAATTTTAATATTGATACTTCTGTAAATGCTTACCTGGCCATGAAAGCAATTTTAATTGCTGCAGGTAAAGAAGAAAGGATTACATCCCTTGCAATACCCGGCCTTTGCACAGGTGTTGGACGAATGCAGCCTGTTATTGCTGCAAGACAAATGTTTCAGGCTTATGAAGAAATCATACTTGGGCAAAAAATGAATTTTTCAGAATTTGGAGAAGCCCAAAAATACCATTGGAATATCAATCCGCAGGGAATGATATGGACACACTGATAGCAGCCACCTGGCAAATAAGTACTGGTAAAGGTGCATAATCTGTATCCGAAAAACCTATGCATTACGCCGGGTCAATAACAAATTTATTACACCTATCCGGCTTTGCACAGGCCTTTTCGCACTCACCTTTTTTGTAATAAATAACACGTTTTGCACCGCATACCCATACATTAATACCAGCGCTGCCACCCATTAACTGTTTCATGGCTGCATTGCTGAGTTTACGGCCAACGGCTGTTGTAATTGATTGGTTCATTGTTTAAAATTTATTTCTTCTTAGCCTTAAAAGTGCCATTGGGTTGTATAAAACTCAGGCCGGTTATTTCGCCCTTGTCGTTTTCATCAAACAGGATGCTGTAGCCTGAAAGCGCTTTTATCACAAATTTATTTTTATCAGTGGGCACCAGCTCGTATTCCGGCTGGCCCTCAATAAAGGCATACAATGTTTTATCTCCTTTTATATAAAATTTGGCAACTGCGCCGGGAGCCAGTTCGTATTCGCCCTCATACTTTTTAAGTTCGGCTGCGGTAATGGCATTGGGCTTTGGCTTGCGTACAAACTCCATCGGTTTCAATCCTTCCTCCAGCGTCATAAGGGCAGCATTAATCTCCCCGGCCTGGTTCATAGTAAACTGTATTTTCAATCCTTCTGTTTGTGTAGTGTCAATACCATCAGTTTTGTGCACTTCAAATGCCTGAAACACATCGTAATGATGGTGCTGCAACCATATTTTATTGCCCGGGGTGTAACCAAAAAGCGAATCTTTCTGCAAGGCAACCTCCATGGTACCATAGCCGGGATGGTTGTAAAGCCCTTCATAAGCTTTTGCTTCATGCGATGGTTTGGTGCCCAGTTGCCTGCTGTTGTTGCCACCCTTTGCTTCGGCTTCTTTTGCCGCAGCTTTTGCTTTTGCATCAGCCTTGTTGCGGTCGCCCAGCCAGTCGAGCGGTTTTACTTTCAGCAGCCTGTCGGCAATGCTGTTTCTTACAATAGAAGTAATGGCCGAGCCGCCCTGGTTGGTCAATACGATAATGCCGATACTGTCGCTGGGGAAGAAGCTGGTGCTGGCCGAAAAAC
>JANMDL010000926.1:0-3772 GCA_031376295.1 Chitinophagales bacterium | reverse complement strand
CAAAAAGCTGTGTCTGTTGAATGGCAGCTTACCGAACTGCGGAGCGATAATACCAAAATGGGGGTGCCCGCCAGTTCCAATACAGTTAACAGGGATTTGAGTGACTTGGATGTGTTTGCTCCTTCTACCGGGCACGCTGCTGTGAATACTTATTGGACGGCCTGTTACAACAACATTCGAAATGCGAATATTATTTTGCAAAACCTGGGTGTAAAATATGATGCAGGGTCAGGCAGTCTTTCGCTGGGCAGTATTACCATACCCATCAGCGACTCGTTGCGCAAGCAATATGCCGGAGAAGCATTAGTGCTGCGGGCTCATGCTTATTTTAACCTGACCCGATTATACGGCGGTGTGTTTTTAGTGCATACCCCCATCGCTGCCGAGGAAGCCAAAAAAATTAACCGCTCACCGGTTGCGGAGATATACAAGCTGATAAAGGTAGACTTAGCCACGGCTTCTGGTTATTTAAGCAGTTTAAAATTCAATCAAACGCCCACAGCTTCTGTAGGCAGGGTAAACGCCTGGGTGGCAAAAGGTTTATTGGCCAAAGTGCTGCTTACGCTTAATGACAAAGCGGGTGCCATTCCCTTATTGCAGGATGTAATTACCAATAGCGGGTATGCCTTGCAGTCATCGTATGGCAATGTGTTTGCCATCACCAACGAAATGAACAATGAAATCATGTTTACAGCAAGGTATAAGGCGGGCAACCTTGGCCTGGGTTCTACCTTTGGCAACGATTTTGCGCCATTGGGCAGCGGTTCGGTTGTCATCAACGGATCGGGCCTGGGCTGGAATTATCCCACTAATGATATTGATACCGCTATGGGCATTACAATTTCCGATCCCCGTAAGGCAACTTCTATCGGTGTATACACTGCTTCAAGAATATTGTATGTAAAGAAATTTTCAACACCTGTGGTTACCACCAATGATGGCGAAAGTGATTGGCCAATTTTGCGTTATGCGGATATTATTCTCATGCTGGCAGAGGCACAAGGATATTCTCCGGCAAGCATTGCCCTTATTAACCAAATACGTACAAGAGCCGGATTGGCTGTATTGCCTGCATCTGTAAACACGGTTGCAGCTTTTGAACTGGCGCTTTCAAATGAAAGACGCTTTGAATTTTTGTTTGAAAACCAGCGCTTTTTTGATTTGGTAAGGTTTAAAACCACTATGACCACGATAACTGCCGAGCAGGTAATGAAGGATCATATTACAAAAGAGTTTGCCAGGCATTATGCCCTGTATAACCCGGTTGTTCCTTTAAGCAACCTGTTGAGCAATGTGGTGGCCAATAAACTGTTGCTGCCCATACCGCAACGTGAAATTGACACCAACACACAATTGTCCATCGCACAAAACCCCGGGTACTAAAAATGAATCATAGTATAAAATCGATTCTGCTTTTTATTGGGTTGGCATTGCCGGTTTGCCTGGCAGCACAAACTAATACAGATACCGTATATAAACCTGTTGCTTTTCCTGATGGCTATACGTCGCAATTAAATGTGGTGTATGTCAGTGTAAACGGATGGGATGGGAAAGTTGATTTTTATCTTCCCCCCAATACGGGTAAGGCAACGGCCATCATCATCAATATACATGGTGGCGGATGGAACCACGGTGTGAAAGAATCGCAAACAGGATATTCCAGTTTTTTTAAAGCAGGGTATGCCATAGCCAATATGGAGTACCGCCTCACCGGCCATGCAACTGCCCCTGCTGCTGTTGAAGATGCAAGGTGCGTACTGATCTATATCATTAAAAATGCCAAAGCACTGAATGTGGATGTAAATAAGATTGTGGTAATGGGCGGCAGCTCTGGCGGACACCTGGCATTGATGGCAGGGTTGCTGGGCAATAATCATTTGTTTGATAAAAATTGTGACAGTACACAAAAAGTGAAAGTAGCCGCTATTGTAGATAAGTATGGTATTACCGATGTGTGGGACTGGGCTTACGGCCCCAATATCACCAGCAAATCGGCCGTAAAATGGCTGGGAGAAAAAGCAAAGGATGAGGCATTTGCAAGATCAGTTTCCCCCATCAGTTATATCAGCCCAAGCAGCCCGCCGGTATTTATTGTGCATGGCGATGCAGACCCTACAGTTCCTTATCAGCAATCGGTTGATTTGCACAAACAATTGCAGGCAGCAGGTGTAAAAACTGAGTTTGTTACTGTACCTGGCGGCTTGCATGGCAAGTTTGAAAAAGAAAAAAACAGCGAAATCAATAAGTCAATAATCACATTTCTTAAAAGCTTAAATATTAAGTAGGATGAAGCATTTATACAGGATACATTTTTTTATAGTTGTCCTTTTCTTTTGTGTGGCAGCAGGTAATGCACAAGTGATATTGAATGCAGATGGCCCGGGTAATACCTACGAACTAATCAATAGTGTGTTGGCACCCGGCTATAACGCAGTGGAAGCACCCGATGTGGCACATGCTGCATTTGGCAGGCATATTGCGGAAATATTTGATGCCACGCTCAATAAAAATGTATTTGAATTTTACAGCCATGTTACACCCGATAATGATCCCTCCACCACAGCAACCGACAGGCAGCGGGTAGAAATAAAAACCTACGACCAGTCGCCAGCCAACTTAAAAGGAACGGTTGGCGAAACCATCACATATAGATGGCGGTTCAGGATTCCGGTGGGCTACCAGCCTTCTTCCACCTTTTCGCACCTGCACCAGATAAAGCCGGTGAACGGTGATGATAGTGACCCGCTGTTTACTTTAACGGCCCGGAAGGGTACGCCTAATAAATTAGAACTTACCTACACGGCTACTGGAGCTTCGGGTACCATAAAGCCGGCCATAGTGGACCTGTCTTTGTTTGAAGGCAATTGGGTGGAAGTAACAGAAAAAGTGGAAGTTGGTCCAACGGGCAAATATGCCATCTCCATTAAAAAAGTAAGTGATGGTAGTGTTTTATTATCCTACTACAACCCTAATATAGCCACTATCAGGCCGGATAATGATTTCGTCCGGCCCAAATGGGGCATCTACAGAAGTATTGCCACACCCGCCGATTTAAGGGATGAAGCAGTAAGGTTTTCTGATTTCTCCATTACAGAAGGGGCCGCTATTTTTTCGCAGGTATATTACTGGATAGGTAATGTGGCGCAAACGAGTTTCAGCGCCACCTCTAACTGGAACACACAATTAGATGGCAGCGGCGATTTAAGGAGTGTGGCGGGTGCACAACCTGATGATATTTTGATTATTGATGGCTCCAATGTGGGCGGCAACATACTGCCTGCGGTAACTGGTACCTTAAATGTTACCATCGCTACCACAGCAGCCAATACTTTTGCACAACTGAAACTACAGAATAATGCTTCGGTGCTGATGCAACGCCCCGCAGCAGGCGGCGGCACCGGTGTGTTAACCATCAGTGGTGATGGCACCAGCGACCCCGACCTCGTAGTGACTTCCGGTTGCAGTATAACGGTCAACAGTCCCCTGGCCGATGGAAATGTAAACTTCAACCTCACTAGTCCTGCTACAGGATTAATAGGTGGCAGCATTACCCTGTCCAACACAGGTACGCACCGCATTACCTCTCAAACCACTAATGGTCTTGTGTTTACAAGCGGCGGCACTTTTAATTCGGCAGGCACACCGGCTACCGCAGCTTATCCCTTTGGCAGCAGCAGCCAGGGCGTACAAAATGGTGTGGTGTTTGAAGCAGGTGCCAATTTAATTGTTACCGGCAACCGCAGCCCCATGGGTGGCACTTCCACTTTTCAAT
>JANMDL010000925.1:0-5469 GCA_031376295.1 Chitinophagales bacterium | reverse complement strand
GAAAAAACATGGCCAAACTGGCGGGCAGCAGTGAAGAAGAGATTGCCATACAACGCAATGCTTCTGAAGCGCTGGAGACGGTAATTTTTGGTTTGGATCTGAAAGCCGGCGACGAAATAGTACTGAGCAAACAGGATTACCCCAATATGATTTCGGCATGGAAGCAGCGGGAAGAAAGAGATGGGATAAAATTGGTATGGGTAAACCTGGAACTGCCGTCGGAAGATGATGAATACTTAGTCAACAGTTTTGTAAGCCGGTTTACCTCCCGTACAAAGCTGGTGCAGGTAACGCACATGATTAACTGGATAGGGCAGAAGCTGCCGGTAAAAAAAATTGCTGCAGCAGCTCATGCAAGGGGTATAGAGGTATTGGTGGATGGGGCTCATACTTTTGCCCAGTTTGATTTTACGATTCCCGGTCTGGATTGCGATTATTTCGGTACCAGCCTGCACAAATGGCTTGGCGCACCTATTGGTACCGGCATGTTGTATGTGCGGAAAGACAAAATAAAAAACCTTTACCCTTTGTTTGGCAGCGGCGATGCCAAAAGTACTGATATAAGAAAGTACGAACACCTTGGAACAAGACCATTTTTTATTGAGCAGGCGATTGACAAGGCCATTGACTTTCATGATATGATTGGCATACAGCGCAAAGAAGCGAGGCTGCATTACCTTAAAAATTACTGGATGGAAAGGGTGAAGGACATGCCCGGAGTAAAGCTGCATACCTCTTTTAAGGCGGAATTTGCCTGTGCCATTGGTCTTGTATCTGTGGAAGGAAAAAAGCCTTCGGATCTTGACAGCTTTCTGCAGGATAATTACAGGATTCATACTGTGGGCATTGAGTGGGAAAATATCAAAGGTGTGCGTGTAACACCCAATGTATATACTTCCATTAAAAACTTAGACAGGCTGGTGGAAGGGATTGGGGCTTTTGTTAAAAAATAATTTGTTACAAGCAAGGCATATATGTTTTTTGGGTATTTGTAAAAGCCTATTTACATATTTGTTACGAAAAAAATAACTGATTAGTTTGAGGTGACAATTGGCAAAATTTCCTATTTTAAGTGACTACTTTTGTAGTAATGGTACCTGATAAAGAAAGCATAAGTTGTTTTACAAACTTCTCTGTCAATTCACATCCGTTAATAACTACAAGGGCTGTATAAGCGCCGATTTCCCTTATTTTTGTAATAATCACAAAATAAGCTGAATGCAGTTTGCTAAAGGAAAGTTAGTAGCCATTGGTGGCGCCGAAGATAAGGGTGCAGAGCAGGATAAAGGTGATCTTTACCGCTATAACCTCAATTTTTTTGAACTGGGCATTCTCCGCCGTATTGTGGATGAAACCGGTGGCCCGCTGCGCAGGATAGAGGTAATTACTACTGCCAGTACTATTCCTTACGAAGTGGGTGAAAATTACCTGAATGCTATTGTCAAGATGGGCTGTAACAATATCGTCCTGATGCATATCAGCAACCGTGCCGATGCCAATGAGCCCGAATATATTGACCGGATAAAGGAGTGTGATGCCGTGATGTTCAGCGGGGGCAACCAGTTGCGTCTGAGCAGTACTTTTGGCGGTACCGGTTTTCTGGAGTTGGTGATGAGCAGGTATATCAATGATGAAGGTTTTGTGGTGGCGGGCACTTCTGCAGGGGCAATGGCCATGAGCAATACCATGATATACGAGGGCAATGCAACCCGTGCACACCTAAAAGGGGAAGTGAAAATAACAACCGGGCTTGGTTTTATGGATGATGTGATATTTGACAGCCATTTTGAAAAAAGGGGGCGTTTCAGCCGCCTGGCACAGGCCGTGGCTGCCAACCCTTCCTGCATAGGCATAGGCCTGGGTGAAGATACCGGGATGGTGGTTACCGGGGGTAATAAGATGGAAGCCATCGGTAGCGGATTGGTAATTATTGTGGACGGCCACGATATACGGCATTGCAATATTGCCGATATACCTGATGGCAACCCCATCAGTATAGAAAACATGAAAGTACATTTTTGTGAACATGGAAACGGATACCTTGTTGCTGAGCGTAAGTTTCTCCCAGAGGCTTCAGAAGGATCTGTAGTAAAAAAACAGGTTAGCGTGGAGTAACCAGAGGCAATTTTTCATTTTTTGATTCCTGCCTTTATGTAGCACCCCCCTGAAGGTGTTTTTTGCATGCAGCCAGTTGTATTGTGCTTATTGTTACCTGGATATACTCCTGCTATCTTTTATAATTATTGTTAATATGCACTGGTATGCTTTTGTAATGTGGCTGATCTTTACAATATTCCTTATCCGGTACGGTCGTTTCCCCTGTTTTGTACAGCCAAACCATGTATTGGTGTAACCGATTTCTTATCCGCTGACTGGCGGTATATTTTTGTTATGAATTTAATCTTCACTACTAAATCAAAAAACATGAAACAATCAAGCAGGCTTATTTTAAGCAAAGTAACCATCGCCACACTTAACAGGCAAAAAATGCAGTACACACCAGGTGGTAAAATGGGTGTGCAGGCTTATATGGATGTGATGAATATTGATACCAACATCCCCACTTCTTATACAACCCCTATCTGCACTGCCCCTGGCATACTGATGCAATAATATTGATTTGGGAAGTAGAAGCAGAGGGCTGGTAAATTACCGGCCCTTTTTGTGTGCGGTAGCCTTTACCGTTTGGTTTGCCGGTTTGTTTTTGTAAGGAAGCTGGGATTATTATATTTTATCATCTTTCCTTCCCTGCGGTGTGTTTGCCCGCATACTACTACCTGCCAAAAAGGGTTGCCATAGCAACACACTGCAGCAGGGAGGCTTTACAGCCGGCTTGCTGCCACACCCTGCCTTACACTGTGTACCGCCGGTTAGGGCTAAGTATTTTGATATGGTGGTATGACGTACAGGCCCAGGAAGAAAATCGGCAGTGCCTGCCGGCTACACAACCACCCAATGGCGGAGTGTCGCTGAACAGGGTATAGCCACCGTATCCGCCGTAGGAGGACCGTGTGCGCCGGAGGAGCAACAAACCCCTGACGCTGATGAATCGGGGCTTGTTTATTTTTTTAAAGTTTATCTGGTTTTTGCAGGGCTTCCCGGCTATACCACTAAATGTTGTGGGCATGTGCTACTGAAGTAGTTTTTTTAATTTTTTCCAATTCCAACGATATAAAATTCATGCGTTCTCAACTCTTGTATAATCTCCGTCTTTATAACCAATTAGCTGAATGATTTTTTCCCTGAATCATTTGCTATTTTAATTTCTTTTAAAACACCTGAAACTTTATGCGTTTTGAGACCAACCATGACAATTACTATAGCAGCAATTTTAATTTTTGCTTTATCTTCCCAATCTTTTTCCTGGGCTGCTTCTTTAGGGGTAATATCTGTAATTTCAAACGGGGAATCCTCATGTTTAGATTGTCCAATAATGAAAGTTTTGAGAATTTCATCATTGTCATAATCAAAACTTGCAAACACTTTCTTTTATGCTGCCTGTTACTTTTATTTTTGAAAATAACTGCCGACCCGCCGACCGTACAGTAAACAGTGTAATTGATATTTTAATAGATGATACTGATGCCGATGCAGGAAAGCCAGGCTTGCCTGGTACAAACGATAGGAAACCATTGAAGTGTGTAATTCTTAATCCGATTTTTATTAAATCGGGGTATAATTGGTTGAAACTATTTTTCCGTTAATTTATAATATTCACTTCTCCAACTGCTGTACCATCCTCATCACCCTGTCTTCAAATCTTTCTGAAGAAATATTTTCCCTGAATATGCTCTCTACTTTCAGCGGAAAACAAAAAGGGGTGAGTTTTTCAGGAAAAGTAATAATGATTTTACCGGATTGTATCCGCTGCAGCATATTGCGCAGCCGGGCTTCTTCCATCTGCTGCTCCATCACTTCGTTGTAAGCCTGGCGCAGCAGCATATTGTCCGGTTCGTATTCCTTAAACACATTAAACAACAAAGAGGCAGAGGATTGCAGGTGCCGTTGTTTCTTCTGCATTCCCGGAAAACCTTGAAATATGAGCCCCCCGATAACAGCAATATCCCTGAATTTGCGGCGGGCCATTTCGCTGCTGTTCACGCTTTTTTGAATATCAGTGAGTACATTGTCCGGGCTGAACAGCTCGTACACATTGCTGTCATCAAGTGGGATGGGCTTGTCGCTCAGCAGTTCAAAGCCATAATCGTTCATGGAAAATGAAAAAGTGATGGGTACAATGCGGCCGATGCGGTAAGCAAGTATGGCAGCCATGGTTTCATGTACCTGCCTGCCCTCGAATGGGTATACAAAAAGATGAAATCCATCGCCTGTCTCAATATGTTCTACCAGTAATTCCTGCTCCCCGGGCAGGTGCGATAGTTGTTTTTGCAATCCGAAAAGAGGTTGCAATGCCTGCAGCTCAATATCCTGCTTTTTAATTGGCAATGCAGTGGCTTCGTCTAATTTGCGACGCAGCATTTTGCCCAGGTTGGCACTTAGGGGCAAACGGCCACCCTGCCAGCTTGGTACGGCCCCTTTTTTAGCAGTTGTTTTTTTTACCAATGCTGTCATTTCCTTTATCATCACAAATTCAAGATTGCGGCCGGCAAGGGTAAAAATATCTCCGGGCTGCAGGCGGCTGATAAAGTATTCCTCAATTACCCCAATAAAACCACCACTCATATATTTTACTTTCAGCATCGTATCACTTACAATAGTACCTATGTGCATGCGGTGGCGCATGGCAATACGCCGGTTGATAATTACATAACGGCCATCTTCCTGTATTTCAGCTTTTTTATAATCGTCGTACTGGTGCAGGGCATTTCCGCCATTAACAATAAAGTGCAGCACATCGTTCCATTCTTGCCGGGTGATGTCGGCAAAGCAAAAAGTAGACCGCACTTCCTCAAATAATTCATCAGGATAAAAGCCATCCGCAATGGCCAGTGTGCAGAGGTATTGTATCAGCACATCAAAGCAGAGCAGCATGGGTTCCTTGTTCTCTATCAGTGTTTCATCAATTGCTGCTTTTAATGCAGCAGCTTCCACCAGTTCCAGCGAATGAGTGGGCAAAAAGTATATCTTGCTTACGGCATCCGGCTGGTGACCGCTGCGGCCTGCACGCTGTAAAAAACGGGCAACACCTTTGGGCGAGCCTACCTGTATTACTGTATCAACCGGACGGAAATCTACACCAAGATCGAGGCTGGCTGTGCAAACCACAGCTTTTAATGTGCCGGTATGCAGGGCATCTTCTACCCACTGCCTCAGTTCCTGTTCAATACTGCCATGGTGCAAAGCAATGGCGCCTGCCAGTTGCGGCGCTATGGTAAGCAGGGTCTGGTACCATGTTTCACTCATGCCCCTTGTGTTGATAAAGATGAGCGCGGTATTGCTTGCTTCAATGATGGGCACAATAGATGCTGCCAGCTTTATGCCTAGGTGCCCCGCCCAGGGATATTTTTC
>JANMDL010000910.1:0-4116 GCA_031376295.1 Chitinophagales bacterium | reverse complement strand
TTTCTGCAAAATACTGGCAGTATAAGCCGCCCCTTGTATCCGCAGCCAATCCGGCCATACCTACCTCAATATTGGTAAGCAATGCAGCCGTAATAGGATTGGGTGTAGTGTTGGGATCTACATTTATTCCGTTTGGAAATTTTTCCAACTTTTCGCAACTGTTGCTTCCGGCTATAAAAACCATTGCTGCGGCTACGGTAAGTATTTTATATGTTATTCTTTTCATAATAAAAATTTTATCGTTATAATTAAAATCCGATTCTCAGGTTTACACCAATTGACCTTGTTCCGGGAAACTGACCGTCTTCACCCTGTACATTGCTGATTTCAGCAGGATCAAAGTCTTTTGTTTTGGAATAAATCAACCATGGATTGCTGGAAATAATAGAGAAAGTAGCACTGTTGATGTGCTTACCCAGGCCAAGTTTAGCAACCGGTATTTTATACCCAATGCTCAATTCACGCATTTTAACAAACGACAAATCATAAATACTTGCTTCGCCGATATTTGCACCACGGAACTGGTGGTAATAAGTTTGTGCGTCAACATAAAAATCAACGGGTTTGCCTGTGTTGTCAACACCTGTTACATGAACACCACCTCCATTGGCTGGATCGTCACGAACTGGAATGCCACGATCGTTCAGCCCAGCGGTACGTGCAGTTAAACCAGAGAAAGTACCCCAGAAATCAGACAGGGAGAAGAATTTACCACCCCATGAATAATCTATGTTAATATTCACGGTGAAATTCTTCATGATGGTGAAAGTATTCTGGAAACCACCTGTATAATCTGGCAGTACGCTTCCGAATTTAGTGTCCGCTTCTTTAATAAATAACCCGCCAGTAGTAAGAACAGGCTGGCCATTCAGGCGCTTGATACCACCACCAAACATCATACCCCATTGCTGTCCTACTTCATTTACAGTGTAAGGTGAAGATGAACCGGAGAATGCACCAGACGCTACTACCAACCTTGTAAGACCAGGAGCTATTTCAACAACTGTATTTTTGAGGTACTTTGCGTATGTAGCATTGAAATCCCATGTAAAGTTTTTATTTACAAAGGGCTTCAGGTTCAACGTAAGTTCAATACCTTCTTTTTCAATACGGCCAGCGTTTTGTGAAACAGCGGTAAAGCCGGAAGTAGGAGATACCGCTACGTTAACCGGGAAATCTTTATTTACCCTTGAATAATAAGTAGCACTGATACCTACCCTGTTTTTAAGGAAACGCAGATCAAGTCCTAATTCCTTTTCCACATTCACAGCACCCGTTAAACCAGGAGCTACTGTTCTGTCGGGTGTACCCATCAATGAAGTGCCATTAAAAGGTTGAGGATTGATGCCATAAGCAAAGTTTAACTGGTTGAAAGTTAACTGCTCAGTAATTTCACCCCATGATGCCCTGATTTTACCAAAACTAAGGAATGGCAGTTTATCTTTAATTAAATCACTGAATACAAAAGAAGCTCCCATTGATCTTGTATCAATAAATTCACCTTCGGGCTGTGTTGAAAGGTAATCCCTTCTGTACGATCCTTCCAGAAAAAGATAGTTTCTGAATCCGAAATCTGCCCTTCCAAAAAGTGTACGGCGCATTGTTTGCTGCCGGAAGTTCCCGCTTGTAATGTTAGTTTTTGAATTTGCCAGAGAATATAACTCCGGTGCTACAAGGCCGCCTACAGTATTTGCGTTCACACCTCTGTTACGGGTTTTAAAAATGTCAACACCCGCATTGGCATTGATAGAGAAATCTTTAATTTTTTTGCTGTATGAAACCAATCCTTCAAAGTTCTGCCTGTCACTAAAACCATTGGAAGCACCATAAGACGCCTTGCCATTTCCTTCATAGTAATTGAAACTGGACTGATTGGCACTGGTTTCCAAAATTGAATTCTGGATGGATTCTGCATTGGTGGTTAATTGCTGTTTGCGGTACGTAAGCGCCACTTTCAGGTCGTTGTTTACTTTGTAAGCTAATGTAGCGTTACCAAATAAGCGGTCTCTTCTGGCTATATTACTTACATTATCAAAATAACTGTAGAAATTAAACCAATAGTTACCGCCATAAAATGCTCCGGGATTGGCAGCATCATAAGAACCGGGGTTACCATGATTCCAGCTTGCAAGAATCCCCGTAGGAGATTTAACACTGCGCAATTCCTTCAAGATGCCCATATCAAGATTCCTGTGAAACCACTGATTAAATGAACCTGTACCCTGGTTGGAATATGCATCATTGTTCTCTGCATTTGTGTTTTGTGCAAGGTAAGTGATATTAGCAGAAAAAGTTAACCTGTTGCTCAGGTCAACTGAGAAGTTTGTATTAAAAGTATGCCTTTTCAGGTATTCATTGGGTACCAATCCTTTCTGGTCTAAATTGGTATAAGAAACCCTGAAATTATAACCATCACCTGCCTTTGAGAGGTTTACGTTATTGGTTAAAGTAATACCTGTATTATAAAAATCACGTGAATTGTTTGGTTGTGGTGCTAGTTTGGCTGTTTTAAAAGAATATTGTGACCCCGGATACCATGCATACCATGGGATATACTCCTGGCCTGCAATACGTGGCCCCCAACTTGCATCATCCGTATAGTCATGATAGAACTTTCCGTCAAGCGCTTTCCATTCATTTGGCTGACCGGCCTTCCAGTTGTACTGGATAAAGTCTCCAACACCACCACCAGCATAACTGTTCTGGTAATTAGGCGTGATATAAACCCTGTCGAACCTTGTTCCGCTATTTATTTCAATACCCATACCTTTTTGTCCTTTCCTGGCTTTTTTGGT
This sequence comes from Chitinophagales bacterium, assembly GCA_031376295.1. Lineage (GTDB taxonomy): Bacteria > Bacteroidota > Bacteroidia > Chitinophagales > Chitinophagaceae > Ferruginibacter. Next base: position 1,321 of record JANMDL010000910.1, on the reverse strand, counting down.
AGTAATTACAATAGCACCATTAGACCCATCAGGTCCAAACAGCGCTGCAGCGGCAGGCCCCTGTAATATGGTGATATCTTCCACATCATCTGTGTTGATATCATTGGCACTTGGCATGATGGTACCATCTACCACGTACAATGCTCCGGCGCCAGCACCAAGGCCATTCTCACCACGCAAACGTACTGCGGTTTCAACACCCAATTTACCTACAGACTGGCTGCGAACCTGTGCTCCGGCTACTTTACCGGCAAGGGCATTGTTAACATTGGGTGTTCTGATGGTGTTTAATTGCTCAGATGACACCACCTGCGCATTAGCAGAAGTACTTCTTGCCGTGCGCTTAGTGTTAAAGGCACTGGTGATAACTACTTCGGTAAGGCTACCTGCAGCTTTTTCCATTGATGTGTTGATATAGGTTTGAGTGCCTACATTAACTTCTTTTGCTTTGAAACCTGTACCTGAAATTTCAAGTACATCTCCGTCTTTAACACGGATGGTGTACTGCCCGTTTGCGTCGGCAGAAACGCCTGATTTTGAGCCTTTTACCTTAACTGAGGCAAAAGGTACCGGGTTACCGTTTTCATCAGCAACCTTTCCGGCCACCACCCGGTTTTGCGCAAATGCCAATACCCCGCAGAGCATAAACATCGTAAACAGTGTCAAAATTCTTCTCATGTGCGATTAATTGTTTTAATGTGTAAAAATAGGGATAATTTTCATTTGTCAAAAAATTGTTAAATCTTTTGCCAAAAAAACCCCAACCGACGGCAATATGACAAAAAAAGAGGCTGAATAGCTGCTTTATTTAAAAAAAATGTTAAGGAAAATACAAGTAAACGTTAAAAAACATACAGTAACTGCAACTTCACTTCAGATTTCTGTGCACCCTTTATTTCATCTAAACCACTGCCTGTCAATGCCTTATCATTATATATGGTTTGTGCAAAACGTACCCAGGCTGATAGCTTTCTATTGATATCGTAATTAATATTAATGTAATACCTGTATCCTTTATCGTAAAATACGGGAATTGAAAAACTGTATAATACGTCATTTTCATAGGCATACAGCCTGGAATTATAGCCTTCCGTTTCAAAATACTGCAGCCGCATACTGGCTGAAAAGGGTTTCAGCATTGGTTTGTACAATATATCTCCATACAGCAAAAAGCCCTGCTCTGGTGCCTGACCCCGCTTATCGTACCAAACCATTTCGGCACGGCTGCGAAGGGTTACGGCCGGATTGAGCCTGTAACTGAACTGGGTGCGCCAGTTTTGCCGGGGTTTACCAATTACAGGTGGCAGTACCAACCCATCAG
>JANMDL010000908.1:0-9745 GCA_031376295.1 Chitinophagales bacterium | reverse complement strand
ATGATGTACATGACTTTTGCCTCCCTTTTTATCGCACAATCTTATGGTATGGATATTCCGCTTGCTACGCAGGTGAGTATGCTGCTGGTGCTGATGCTTACGAGTAAAGGCATTGCAGGCGTACCCCGGGCTTCACTGGTGGTTATTGCGGGCACACTGGCCACTTTTAACATTCCTGAAGCAGGTATTGCTTTACTTTTGGGCATTGATCCTTTGCTGGATATGGGGCGCAGTGCCACCAATGTGGTTGGCAACAGTATTGCCACAGCAGTGGTGAGTAAATGGGAGGGTGAGCTGGCCCATGAACCAAAAGACTAAACAATTACAAAGCACATTATCTTTACCGGATTAATAACAGAATATGTTTGATTTTATATTATTAGATTTTCACTGGACACAATTGCTGCAGCCACAATGGTATATTGCCAATGGCGGATTGTGGCTGGTATTGTTTGTGGTATTTGCCGAAACAGGTTTGTTTGCCGGTTTTTTTCTACCCGGCGATTCACTGTTATTTGTAGCAGGCATTTACGCCAGTGAAATTAAACAAGCCGATGGCACAGTTGTACCTGGGCTAGCCCACCAGTTTTTAGACGTATTTGGGCTTGGGGGCGTGCAAAATCAATGGGTAAACTTATTGGTGTTGATTGCCCTTATTTCAGTTGCGGGTATACTGGGTAATACCGTTGGTTATTGGTTTGGCAGAAAAGGTGGCCCGGCATTGTACAAACGAAAAGACAGTTTCTTTTTCAAAAAACGCTACCTCTACCAGGCGCAGGTTTTTTACGAAAAAAACGGAGGGTTTGCAATCGTTGTGGCCCGGTTTGTTCCATTTATAAGAACATTTGCACCCATTGTTGCTGGCATTGTGCAAATGGACAGAAAGAAATATTTCTATTACAATGTGGTGGGCTGTATTGCCTGGGTAACAAGCATGGTTTGTGCAGGCTACTTTTTAAATAAGGCATTTCCCATTTTGCAAACAAAGCTGGAATTGATTGTAATAGGTATTGTATTAATTTCCACCCTGCCCATCATTTACAAAATGATAAAATCCAAGCGGGAAAAAAAGAAAAACAACACTCCGGCTGTTTAAGTATTTGCTATGCAACAAAAATCTTCCTCCATTTTCAGTATTGCTGTGGTTGTGGCAGCATTGGGTTACTTTGTAGATATTTACGACCTGCTCCTGTTCAGCATCATCAGGGTACCCAGTCTCCAGTCATTGGGGTTGAATGCTGCTGAAATTACATCCAGCGGAGAAAACATTATCATGTGGCAAATGGGAGGTTTAATGCTGGGAGGCATTTTGTGGGGTGTAATTGGAGATAAAAAAGGCCGTCTCAGTGTTTTGTTTGGTTCAATAATTTTGTATTCGCTGGCCAACATTGCCAATGGCTTTGTGCAAACAACCGACCAGTATGCCCTCATCAGGTTCATCGCAGGCATAGGGCTTGCAGGCGAACTGGGTGCAGGCATTACACTGGTGAGCGAAATTACCCCCAAAGAAAAACGTGGATTGGCAACATCGCTGGTAGCAGGCATCGGGCTTACGGGAGCCGTGCTGGCTTTTATCATGAAAGAGAATTTCAACTGGCGTACCTGTTATTTTATTGGTGGCGGGCTGGGGCTGTTGCTGCTCTTACTGCGTATAGCTGTATTTGAATCTGGCATGTTTCACTTAGTTAAAAAAATGAATGTACAAAGAGGTAATTTCTTTATGTTTTTTCTTTCCTGGGAGCGTTTCAAGCGTTACCTGTTCAGTATTCTCATCGGGTTGCCAACCTGGTTTGTAATAGGGATACTGGTCACCTTCTCAAAAGAATTTGGCGAAAAATTCGGGATCATAGAAAAAATAGATTCAGGAAAAGCCATCATGTACGCTTATGTGGCCATTTCTATAGGAGATATACTTATTGGTGTTATCAGCCAGTGGTTGAAGAGCCGTAAAAAGGCTTTGTACATTTTTTACGGTATCACGGCAGTATTTATGGTGCTTTATTTTACCGCACTATGGAACGGAACCGCATCAGCCATGTACTGGATATGCGCCGGGCTGGGTTTTGGTACGGGCTTTTGGGCAATTTTTGTAACCATGGGAGCAGAGCAGTTTGGTACCAATATAAGAGCCACTGCCGCCACTACCATTCCCAATATGGTGAGGGGGATGCTCACCATTATGATACTGCCCCTGTTCAAATTTACCCGCAACTATACCGGCGATTATATAACCGGCGGATGGATTACAGCAATCGTCGTAATGGCTATCACCATTTTTGCTGCCTATTTTACAAAGGAAACCTTTAACAAGGACCTGAATTTTGTGGAGCAATAGTAAATTTTGTAACTTTCCGTTATGGAACTGTATTTAGACAATTTCCGGGGCTTTGAAAAGCAATACATCGAACTGAATGATGTGAATTTTTTAGTGGGGGAGAATAGTACGGGTAAGACAACGCTGTTGGGGTTGTTGTCGTTAATAAATGGAGGTGAAGAGAATATCTGGAATATGGACTTCAAAAATGATTATGTTGATTTTGGCACTTTTAATGATATAATTAGTAAAGGAAGGCGGATTAAAAAAGAGTATGCTATTGGTGTCAAGGTGGAAAGTAAGGATGCTGATTGGTTCGGATACGATGAAAGATTGATTGTGTACTCAGATTTCGAGGGTTTCCCAACACCTTCGCTTATTAGTATGCGAAATGAGAATCTGGTGTGTTCAACTAAGTTTAGTGAAAAAGAAATCATTATCTATGGTAAAGAAATTACCGGTGCTAACGGGAACTGGGCTGACTTTCACATTGATGATAATAATATATTATTTAAAAAAAGCATAGATGTTAAATCTATGTTACGCTCAGGTGAACTTAACGAGCTCCGGCGAAGGCCTGGATTTGCTTTTTATCATTTACCCAAATCTGATGATAAACATATTGACAGGTTTCGGAAGGCGTTCAGACCTCTACGTGATTTTATGTTTCCACATGATATTGGAATTAAGTACAACCATATTTGGATAGATCCAGTTCGCTCAAAGCCCAAAAGAATATACGAACCACAAAAATTAAAGTACTCAGCAGAAGGAGAGCATACGCCAACATTGTTAAGGGATATATTGCTTAATAATACGGCTAAACAAAATAAGGCATTTATTACAGAATTAGAGCGTTTTGGTATGGCTTCAGGTTTATTTGATACCATTAAAATTGACCAGTACAGAAAGTCAAAAGATTCTCCTTTTTCCCTGCTATTTAAGTTAAAAAATAAAGAACTCAAAATATCTAATGTAGGTTACGGCATTTCACAAGTGTTACCAATACTTACCGAAGTATTATATGCCCCCAAAGAAAGCACCTTTCTTATCCAGCAGCCGGAAGTGCATCTGCACCCACGCTCACAGGCTTATTTTGGCGAATTTGTATATAACCAATTAGTAACTCAAAAAAAGAAGTTCGTAATAGAAACCCATAGCGATTACCTGATTGACCGCTTCAGGCTGCAGGTGCGCAAAAAGAACGGGCAGGTATATAAAAAGACTAATATTTTATTTTTTGAAACGGACGGACAAAAAAACAAAGTAACTAAAATAGCCATTGATAAAAATGGTGATTACGGACCCGACCAACCCCAAAAGTTCCGGGAGTTTTTTTTGAAAGAAGAAATGGAATTACTGGGCTTATAAAAGACACTATGAAACTGCTGATTGACACAAACGTATTTCACAAAATATTTGATGCCACACATGCTGAATTCGCCAATTTCGCAGTAGTAAATAAATGTCTGTTGCATTGTAAAGGTGTAATGGCGGTTGGAGGTTCAAGGTTTCAAAAAGAACTGACAACTAATTACGGTAAATACAGAAAACTGCTTCTTGAGTTGCAAAAAAAAAGCAAGCTATTGGTGCTGGACAGGGAAATGGTGGACAAGGAAGAGCTCCGCATAAAACAACTTGAAGCTGACACTGATTTTGACGACCCGCATATCATTGCTTGTGCAATTCTGGGTAAGGTGGAGGTGGTTTGTACAGACGATAAAAGAGCAGATAAATTTATCTTGGACAAAAAATTTTATCCAAAACAATTCAGAAAACCTAAGATTTACCGTTATAAATCACACGAAAGTCTTTTAAACAAATGTTTCCCATGAAAATCCTCATCATCCGCTTTTCCTCCATCGGCGATATCGTACTCACTACGCCAGTTATACGTTGCGTCAAAAAAAAATATCCCGAAGCCGAAATCCATTTTCTTACTAAAAAATCTTTTAAAGGCATAGTTGAACACAATCCATACATCAGCAAAATTCATTTACTGGAAGATGATTTGGATGCAATAATTGCCGAACTGAAAAAAGAAGATTTTGATTATATCATTGACCTGCACCACAACCTGCGCACACTCAAAGTAAAAAAAGCGCTGAAGAAAGCAAAGTCATTCTCTTTCAATAAACTGAATGTGGAGAAATTTATCTACACCAATTTCAAGATAAACACACTTCCCAAAAAGCACATCGTTGACCGCAATTTTGAGTGCATTGCTGAGCTGGGCATCATTGACGATGGCCTTGGACTGGATTATTTTATTCCGGAGTATGACAAGGTTAAAAAAGAAGACATACCCACGGCGCACTCTGCAGGCTATATTGCCATTGTGATTGGTGCAGCTTTGGCTACCAAAAAAATGACGGTGGATAAGCTGAAAGAACTTTGTACAGCTATTCATCACCCCATTATACTGCTTGGCGGCAAAGAGGATTACGAAGATGGAAAGGCCATTGCTGCTATTGATGATATTAAAATATACAATGCCTGCGGAAAGTTTAACCTCAACGAATCGGCCGACCTGGTGCGTAATGCAAAGCTCGTTATTACCCACGATACCGGCCTGATGCACATAGCTGCAGCTTTGCAAAAACCAGTCATCTCCGTTTGGGGCAACACTGTTCCCGCTTTTGGTATGTATCCTTTTTACGGGCATCGCAATCTGCAGCACTACGATGGGGTGGAGGTAAAAAAGCTTTGGTGCAGGCCCTGCAGCAAAATCGGCCACAACAAATGCCCGCTGGGTCATTTTAAGTGTATGCAAAAAATCAGTGTTAATGAAATTGTAAATTTGGCTGAGAAGTGGTTGAAGAAATAATAAAATCCCTTTCTTGCAGTTAAGTTAAATACAAATGATATACCCTAAACTTATACCTGTTCTTTTGGTTACACTGTTTTGGCAGCAAAGTCTGTATGCACAGCCACTGGCAGCATCTGTAACGCTTTCAAAACGGATGGCACCAGCAGCATCAGATACCATTTATCACCGGCCCGGACAATTATTGGTGTGGGATGATTTTGTGGGAACGCCCAACCAGGGTGGCCGTGTAGCTGCACTCACTTCCTCTGGCTTTGGATTTGATGCAGGGATGAGTTACAGTAACAGAAAGGGCAAAATCAATATTAATGTGTATGCCTTTTTTAATAAAAGTAAATCATGGGTAAAGCCTGATAGAAAGACAGGCTATATACTGGCGCATGAGCAACTGCATTTTGATATCAGTTGTATTGGTATGCTGCTGTTTGTGCAAAAGCTCAGGTTGGCAAATTTTACCGTGCAGAATTATTCGGCAGAACTCAACCGTATTTACAGCGATGCTTACAAACTGATGTACAACATGCAGGACGACTATGATAAAGGTACCAATAATGGGCTGCAGCGCAACGAGCAGCAGGAATGGTCCGAAAGGATAAAGGGTCAGTTGGCATTGCTCTCAGCCTCTGTAAAGTAACACAATATTACAGGTTTACAATCAAAATGGGCATTTTCAATTCATGCCTTACTGCATTTACCGTTTCGCCATAAATAAAATCTTTCAGCCCGGTGTGGCCATGTGCGCCAATAACAAGCATAGAAGCCTTATTTTCAGTAACGATGCGTACAATTTCCCTCACACGGTTTGTATAGCCCATAAAACCTTCTGTTGCAAAGCCCCTTTCCGTTAATTGAGCCACATAAAAATCAAGGCGCTCCTTATCCTTCCTTGTTTCATAATCATCACTCTCATCGCCCAGTAATTTTGCAGAGGCACTTTCCACCACATGCAGCAGCAGGTAATGCGTATCTTCTCTTCCCTGGCCAATGGCATAGGCCAATAGTTTTTCATCGTTCTCACTAAAGTCGAGTGCAATGGCAATTTTATTAAAGCTTGGGATGGTCAGGTTTTTAAGGCTGTTTATGTCAGGATGCATCTGTATCGAAATCTTTTTTGTTGCTTTGGATATAAAAGGATGGAGTAAGATATACAGCAGTAAAGCAGCAGCAATGGTAAATAGGGTGCCAATCAATATTTTAGGCAATAGTGCAGTGCCTGCAAATATTCCCGAGGTTTCGCTGATGACTAAGCTGATGTTTAAATAAACCAGTACTGCTGCGATGACCCAGGCAGCAATTTTTGTTTTGATGCCGATGGCAAAACTGCCCATTGTTTTTTTATCACTTACAAAATGAATCAGTGGTATTATAGCAAAGCCTAATTGCAGGCATAAAATTACCTGGCTGATAAGCAGCAGTCTGTCTACCTTTTCTTCACCATAAATAAGAATTACAATAAGGGCAGGTATTACAGCCAGCAGCCTGGTAATGAGCCTGCGCAGTACCGGGTTAATTCGGAGGCTTAAATATCCTTCCATAATAATCTGGCCAGCCAGCGTACCGGTAATGGTACTGCTTTGGCCCGCAGCAATTAAGGCTACAGCAAAAAGGATAGGGGCAAGTTTGCTGCCCAGCAGGCCGTTTAGTAACTGGTGTGCTTCTTTAATTTCGCCCACATGACTGTTGCCTGTTTTAAAAAAGGCCGTAGCTGCCAGCACCAGTATAGCAGCATTTACAAAAAAGGCAATGTTCAATGCAATGGTGCTGTCAATACGGTTAAAGCGGAGTGCCTGCTTAATACCTTCCTTTGTTTTGTTTATCTTCCTTGTTTGTACCAATGCACTGTGCAGGTATAAGTTATGCGGCATTACCGTAGCGCCGATGATACCAATGGCAATCAGCAAAGCTTCTTTGTTAAGACTGTGCGGTACAAAGCCTTTCACCACTTCAGTTAAAACCGGTTTCGCAATAATAATCTCAATCAGGAATGATATCGCCACAACGGCTACAAGCGCTATGATAAAGGCTTCCATTTTGCGCATACCCAGGCGCTGCAGGTACAGCAGCAGAAAAGTGTCTAATACTGTTAAGCTTACTGCCCATGGAAGTGATAAGCCCGTAAGCAGGTTAATGCCGATGGCCATACCCAGTACTTCCGCAAGGTCGCAGGCGGCAATGGCCACTTCGGCCAGCAGGTACAGCATAAAATTTATATATCTCGGATATACCTCCCTGTTTGCTTGTGCAAGATCCCTGCCACGTACAATGCCCAGCCGGGCAGAAAGCCCCTGCAGCAGCAGTGCCATCAGGTTACTCATCAGCAATACCCATATCAGCGAGTAGCCAAACTTGCTGCCGCCCTGCAGGTCGGTGGCCCAGTTGCCGGGATCCATATAACCCACACTCACCAGGTATGCCGGCCCCAGGAAGGAAAACATCCTGCGCCAGCCCTTTTTTGTAACGGTAGTATCTACGCTGCCATGCACCTCACTCAATGAGGCATCAGAATTAAATTTATTTGTCATAATGTACAAAAATATTTTTGGCTACCTGCCCGCTGATGATACAGGTTTGTTTGTTAATAATAATTTCTAATGAGCCATCAAAAGCAAAATGCCTGCTCACCTTTATCCTGCTGCCGATGCTGATGCCGTAATGATTCATCATTTCCAGCATCGCAGGCGACTGGTCGCTTACAGCGCTAACTTTCAGTTGTTTGTTCAGAGGCAATGCTGCCAGGTTCACCTGTGCAATTACGGGCAGGTTTCCCTCACTGTCGGGTATGGGGTCGCCATGCGGGTCGGTTTGCGGGTTGCCCAGGTAATTGCCGAGTCGGGTAATCAGTTCATCGCTGCTCACATGCTCCAGCTCTTCGGCAATAGCATGTACTTTATCCCAGTCAAAACCCAGTTTTTCCACCAAAAAATATTCCCACAGCCGGTGCCGCCGCACTATGGCCAGCGCTGCTTTGGTTCCCTTCTCATTCAGTGTAAAAGCTTTATATGGTTTGTAATGCAGTAATTTTTTTGCACTGAGTTTTTTCAGCATATCTGTAACCGAAGCAGCTTTTGTATGCAGGTGTGCAGCCAGTGCATTGGTATTTACGCTGCCGGTCTCCTGCTGCAGGTGGTAAATCCCTTTGATATAATTCTCTTCACTTATGCTGAAATTCATTCTGTTAAAATTAAAATTTAGACAAACCTAAAAATATTTTTTGATATTCACTATTTTTTTTAGACGTATATTCGTTAACAGTAAATATTTTTTATGAAGCAGTATATCAGTTCGGGTTCTCCCTGGGAAGACATAGTGGGATATTCCCGGGCAGTACGTACCGGTAATGTGGTAGAAGTAGCAGGCACCACGGCTATGGATGGAGATAAGCTGGTGGGTAAAGACGATGTATACGCACAAACCATTTTTATCATCCAAAAAATGGAAAAAGCCCTGCTGCAGGCTGGCGCATCGTTAGCTGATGTAGTGCGTACCCGCATGTATGTAACTGACATCAGCCAATGGGAGCAGGTGGGAAAGGCACACGGTCTTTTTTTTAAAGGTATCAAGCCGGCATCCACTATGGTAGAGGTAAGCAGACTTATTAATGATGAACTGCTTATAGAGATAGAAATGACTGCAGTTATAGAAGAATAAGAAATAAGAAACTGGTTGGAGTTAGTTGTTTAAAATTGATTATGGATGTTTATTTGAGCGAAACAAAGCGGGTTTTGCAGGCATAGTCCAAACGTGTAAGGTGAAAAATTATACGCAGTTGCAACCATACAAAACGCCTGAGCAATATCAAATTATTAATTCAAACAGCTTTTAAATCAATAAAAAGTAAAAAACTGTTTTATAATAAAAAATACTGCAACCGTTTGTGGTGATATTTTTACGTTAAACATTGTGTACTTTTTACACAGTATTTTCCAACAACTGCACCAATTCCTGAATTTTCCCATTATATTGCGCCCTCAACAAAGTTTGGTGAGTTATGAATTTTCAGCATTTTACTGTTCCGTATCATATTAATGAGCAGTACAATAAAAAAGTGGCTTATTTTTCAATGGAATTTGCCATACACCAGCCATTGAAGATATACAGCGGCGGACTTGGATTTTTAAGCGGTAGCCACATGCGCAGTGCATATGAGCTGCAGCAGAACATGGTTGGCATAGGTATATTGTGGAAATATGGGTATTACGACCAGGCCCGCAACCAGGACCAGACCCTGCAGGTACAATGGAACGAAAAGATTTATAATTTCCTGGAAGATCATCATATAAAATTCCAGATACAGATACACGATCACCCGGTTTGGGTAAAAGCATATTACCTCAATCCCGAAACATTTAAGTCGGCACCACTTTTTTTACTCAGTACCGACCTGCCGGAAAATGATTATGTGTCACAAACCATTACACACCGCTTGTACGATGCCAATGTGGCTACCAAAGTGGCCCAGTTTATTTTGCTGGGTGTTGGTGGTGCTAAATTAATGGATGAATTAAATTTTAATCCGGAACTGTATCATTTGAATGAAGCCCACGCCATCAGCTCGGCATTTTATCTATATAAGAAATATGGAAACGTTGAGGATGTAAAAAAGC
>JANMDL010000893.1:0-3648 GCA_031376295.1 Chitinophagales bacterium | reverse complement strand
AGAAACAGGTATTACTAAGCGTATTTCATAAAAGTAATAGCAAGAAACCGCTGACTATAAAAAAGCAGATATGTGCATTATAAAAGTGGCATACCGTATATTAAAGCAATAAGAAAACATAACTTCAGTCAAATATTTAATGCTTCTACCCCCTCTCCTGCGCCCTCAACCACCTTTCCGGTATTTCATTATGGCTGGCATGTACATAATCGGTATAGCTGCAGGCAATCATTTTATTATTGGGCAGTTGCATCCACCAGCGGCCGGTTTTTTTGCTTTGCAGGAACACGGTATCCACTTCGGCAAAGGCGGTATGGTATTCATTGAAGTTGTTTCGGTCGCTCAAGGCTGCTTCCTGCTTGCTGCGGCTTTTGCCATCAATAAAATACCACAGCATTTGTGCAATTTGTTTAGCGGTCAATTCATTTACATCCAGCTCGGGCCGGTAGCCATAAATGCCAAAGCTGCCGAGGTTGGTAGCCAGCCCGGCATAGCGGGTAAGTATGCAGGCTTCCTCTCCACTAAAACCATTGGGGCTGTGCTGGTTGGCCGGTGCATCGCTGTATTTTACTGCGCTTATGTCGAAACTCAGCAGGTTGGTATTTCGTATCACCGGTTCCATTTCTTCAATCGTTTCTTTGGCCATGCCCAGGCGGTGGCAGTCGAACCGCAGTTTGTCCATGGTTTCCAGCATCCGGGGATGCACGTAGTAACTCTGGAAACCGATATGGTTGTAATGCTTTACCAGGTTGGGTTCGCTGGTGAGCATTTCCATTAAAAAGTTTTCGCTGCGTACCGGGCTTTCGCTACGCAGGTCAATAGTGGCATCAATACAAGTGGCTTCCACCAGTTGCTCCAGTTCTTTGTAAGCATAATATTGTGCCAGGGTTATATCGTGGCTGCCACCCAGTATCACCACTGTTTTCTTCATCCGCAGCAATTCTGCCAGTACCGTTTTTACAGCCGCATAACTGTCACTAAGGGTCGCCCCGGTTTTAACATTGCCAATATCTGCTATATTAATGTCTTTGTGCCAATAATGCAACTGGTACAAATGTTTGCGAATTACATCTGGCGCATTGCTTACACCTGCGGCGGCATGGCTGCCACGCATTTCACCAATCCCCACCACCACAATGTCTGCATCGGTTACGTCAGGCATTTCGGTTTCGTACACCGATATGAATTTGGCTAACTGTCCGTCGTTATATCCCTCATCTTCATTCAGTGCAAAAGTATTCACCGGTTGTAAAAAGTCGTGCAGGTCGTACATCAGTTATTTGTTTGCCGCAAACCTACGGTATAAAGTGGAAAGTTGATAATTGAAAGTTGAAAATGGAGAGTTGAAAGTTATAAGTCCCACTAACAATATTTAGCCCTGCTAATAGTTGGCTCTCCTGCTGCTGCGCTGTTTAAAATTGCCACAGAAGCACAGAAGCACAGAAAATACAATTAAGAGCCCTTCCTTTTTTTTCAAAAGCAAAATAGTATCAAGTATCGCAAAGACCGCAGGGACATGCAAAGGCGGCAACAGCTGTCATCTGTGCTGCTGTCAACTGTCCTCTTTTCTACTGCTGCTCCACCCCGGGGTAACTGCTGATTTTTTCCAGCTCATAATCATCCCGCAACTTTATCTGCTGCACCAGGTACCGAAGTGAGGCAGAGTCTTTCCTGTCCGCAAAGGTTTGGTCGTGAGCCAGCAGAATGATGTGATCCTTATATTTTGTTTTGCCATTGGCCAGCAGGCTGTCAATCTGCTGCAGCATTATATCTGCCGATTCTTTCAGCAACAGGTTAGGTGCAGCATAATGCCACTCCACATCCCAACCTACAAGGACAAAACCCTTTTGTTGTACTGTGTCGGCAGCGGGTTTGGTTTTATCCAGGTCTGTTACCGACAGGTTATCCATGCGCCAGATATTGCGGCCGGGAGTTCGGGCAATATTGTTCTGCAAGTGAAGACTGTCTCTGCAACGTTCAAAATCATTTACTACAAAAGCCGGGTCGCTGTAATACTTCACAAACTGATTGTGGGCATGCGTGTAGCTGTGGTTGCAGATTTCGATATTGGAGCATTGCTGCAGGTTTTGCCAGGTAAGCGCCTGTGCCTTGCTGCCATACACCTGTTCACCAATTACAAACAAAGATGCCGGCACCTGTTCATCTTTTAAAATGTCCATCACGTTGGAAGTGCCTTTGTTGGGGCCATCATCAAATGTGAGGTAAATTTTTTTCTTTTGTTTTGTAACTGTGTTGGTAATAACCGGCCTTGCTTTCGCTGTGTCTTTTTTTTCTGCAATAGCCCTGATGAGTTTTTCATCGGGTGTGGAGTGGCAGGAAATGAGCAACAATGAGCAGCTAAGGGTACTGGTAAAGAACGGGAAGGGGTTGAAGCCTTCGGGAAAGATGCTGAAGCTTTTTTCAGCACCGTCAGAATCGGGGTCCATAAATGTTGGTTTGTAAATTTTAAATAAAGATAGGCGCTGCAAGCACCGGTTTCAAAATATTTATTGTTAAAGTATTATTAAAACCAGCATCAAAACCTGCTTCCATAACATAAAAGAATAAACGAAGTTTTAAAACACCTGTATCCATTGCATGTTGCCACCCACAAATTGCCCCGCCAAGCCAATTACTTTTAACGCCGCCAATGTACTGCAACTGGTGCCTCCGCCATTGCAAAGCAGGCTGCCGGTACCGGCTGAAAGGCTTACGGCTGTTGATTTGTTGCTTTTAATGATGATGAAATGCCCGTCAAAATCGGCAGTATTGGGCAAGGCCACGGTAGAGGGGCCAATGCCTTCTGTGAGATAGACCACCAGGTCGGTATTGGTTAAAGTGTAAAGAGAAGCACCGGTGGGTACACTGAATTTATAGCGCAGGCTCCCCTGTATATCAGCCGTGGCACCGGCTGATTGAAAGGCGTTGCCAATGGTAAGCCAGCCCTTTTCGTTCAACAACATGCCTTGATTGACCGAAGTACGGAACAACATATTACTGAGCGCAGTAGTGCCGTTACCGGTATAGTTGGCTATGATGTAGCTGAGGCTGGAATTGTTGCCGTTTACCTCCCCACTAAAATTAAGGATACCCAAAAAGTCATTATTCTGCAAGTTGGCGGGTACTGAGCCGTTAGTTCTGGCCCGGTACAATAGCAAGGCTGGTCCGGCATTGTTGCTATAGGTGCGTATGTTGATGTCATCCGTGGCGTCGGGGCCGTTATTGTTTACTATATCCAATGCACTGATTGGATTAGTAGTACCGATACCCGTTAACCCGTTTGCCTTAATGGTAAACCGCTGGAGGTTGTTGGTGCGGAAGGCAAGGTCAACAGAGTCTGTAGTGCCGATGAACTGCGTGGCAGCATTGGTGGCAATATTGCCGTTAAGCTGCCAGCTTTCTACGGGACTGCTGTACATAAGTGGCCGCCATATCGCTCCATCGTACAAAAAAAGCCGGTTGCTGTCGGTATTGTAAATGATTAATCCTTTGCTTAGTACATCGGCAGGTACACCCAGCATGGTGGTGGTAGTCAGCCGTGGCAGCAGCAGGCCTTTGTTGGTGGCTTCAATTTCCAGCATAGCGGCGGGGTGAGCAATGCCGGGAAGGGAGCTTATTTTAACCTGGGATTGGGCTGTAGTTATCAAT
>JANMDL010000891.1:0-2319 GCA_031376295.1 Chitinophagales bacterium | reverse complement strand
GTTGATACCAAAGATGTTCTGCTCATTTGCAAAAAAGACAAGGAACAGGAGATAAAGGATTATGTGGCTGAAGTTAAAAGAAACAAAGGAGAAAAATATATGTAGTTGATTGAAAATCAGCGAATAGCACTCAATAAACCCCTGTTTTCCACAAAAAGCAGGGGTTTTCCACAATAAGTTGAATCCAAAGCCGTTTTAAACACTACAGGCTAAAAGCCTGCTTGATATTATTCAAGGCAGCAAAAAATGTTTTAGTTTTTTTGAATCCTTTATCTACATGAACAGACTACTACTTATAACAATTTCAGTGTTGCTGTTGGCTCCTAATTTTTTAAATATGGATCTTAACAGGGATGCATATTACACTCCTCCTTACGATAATAAAGAGAAATACGATCCTGCAATGGGTGATATCAACTCCCTGGATAAATTAGAAAATTATATAGACCATGTTGCCGGGCAGCAAAATATCCAAAAAAGCAGCCTGGATTATGTGGTGATTGTGGAAGATGCCATCGAAAAAAGGTTCTATCACGGCTTCTCCCACCTTACCACCCGTGAAAACTGGATAGCTGCTGTATCTGAAAAATTATTTGGCTTCGGCCTTTCTTGTAAAGTAATACCCGAAGACATTATGGAGCATGGTAATGCCGCCTGCTCGCAGCAAAGCATGGTAATGATGGAGATACTGAAGAGGAAACAATTGCCCTGGCGCAAGGTTGGCTTCGACCATCATTATGCGCTGGAAGTACAGCTAAACAACAACTGGTATTATTTTGACCCCAATATGGAGCCGGAAATGACCGAAGCAGAACGCCTGGAGTCAAACTGGAAGGGCAGCGCTGATGCCCTGAAAAAATATTACGATTCTGCAAGGTTTACTGACCTGGCTTACAAGTTTGGTGTAAATAAGCAGGTTCTCATTGGAGCCACTAATGAAAAACAGGCTTCAAATGCAAAATTTTTCCAATCTTCAACAGGCGTACTTTCAAAAACTTTATGGCTATTGCCTTTAGTGATAATGGCTTTCAGCAGAAGAAGAGTCCGCAATTATAATTACATGGAAGCCGCAGAAAATAATGCGATTGATATAGTCAATTCCTTTATCCAAAACAGAAAACTAAAGGGACTGCGGTCTGCCGGTTAAAAAACAACGCCTTTCTCTCTTATCTGCTGTTTATACCCCTGCTTTGATTATTTTTGAATAAATAAACAAAGCATAAATATTTTGACTCCTCACATCAAGAGTAAACTGCCAAATGTTGGCACCACCATTTTTACCGTAATGAGTTCGCTGGCTGTACAGCACAATGCTATTAACCTGGGCCAGGGATTTCCTGACTTTGCCATGAGTGAAGAACTGGTGGCATTGGTAAACAAGGCCATGCGCAACGGGTACAACCAGTACGTACATGCTGCCGGCCTGCCTGCGCTGCGGGAAAGCATTGCCGGTAAAATAGAAACACTTTATTCGACAGTTGTAAATCCTGATACAGAAATAACCATTACCCCCGGCGGCACTTATGCCATTTATACTGCACTTACTGCTGCGCTGCAACCTGGTGATGAAGTGATACTGTTTGAGCCGGCTTATGATTCATACATTCCCAATATTGAAATAAACGGGGCAATACCAGTGCGGATACCGCTCACTTTTCCGGATTATTCGATTGACTGGGAACTGGTAAGAAACAGCATTACACCAAAAACAAAAATGATTATGCTCAACTCGCCACACAACCCTACAGGCAGTGTGCTGGGAGCAAAAGACATTGAGCAGTTGAAAGCTGTGGTAAAAGATACCGGCATTTTTATACTGAGTGATGAAGTGTATGAGCACCTGATATTTGAAGGCAAACAGCACGAAAGTATGCTTCGCCATCCTGAATTACTGGAACGCAGCTTTGTATGTTTTTCATTCGGCAAAACCTACCACTGTACCGGCTGGAAGCTTGGTTACTGTGTGGCTCCTGCGGCGATGATGTCAGAATTTAGAAAAGTACACCAGTTTAACTGCTTTACCTGCAACAGCGCCCCGCAATATGCGCTGGCTGAATTTTTGCAGCAAAAAGACCAGTACCTGCAGTTAGGCAGTTTTTTACAGGCCAAAAAAGATTATTTTCAAAACCTGATGCAGCAAACCAAGTTTACACCCATACCATCTTACGGCAGCTATTTTCAGTTGTACAGTTATGCCGGTATAAGCAATGAAAGTGAAAATGATTTTGCAAGGCGGCTGGTGAAAGATTATGGTGTTGCCACCATCCCCGTGGCAGCTTTTTATAAGGAGGCAGAAGACAACGGCGTTCTGCGTTTTTG
>JANMDL010000887.1:0-7850 GCA_031376295.1 Chitinophagales bacterium | reverse complement strand
ATTGAGGTATTGTTCAAAAATGGCTTCGTCTTTTTTAATATTGCTTTCAATATTGCCAAGCTCTTTATCAATGCTGTCAGTTTTGGCCCGGTTAATGGTCATCAGAGCCTGGTATTCACCATCTAATTTCTCGTATTCAGTCTTTTTTGCAAGTGCCACATCCTTAATGCCCACTTTGCCCGTACCGCCACTGCCATCAGTTTCTGCAATAAAACCATCCCTGGCTTTGTTCACATCACCATATTTTACAGCATTGGACTTGTCAATATTTTCTTTCTCCTTCAGCAAGGCCGCCTTTCTGTTGGCATAAAGCGTATCCAGTTCACTCCTTTTCTGCTGCCGCCTTTTTTCATTGTCAAGAGATGTCTGCATTTTTATCTCTTTGTCAAAAAGATACAGAAGTGCGGGCTGGGCCATAAAAAAGCCAATGGTTAGTGCCAAAACACCCCGGAACAGCAGGGGTAACAGTTTGTTTTTATTTTGTTTACTGATGCCTTTTATCAGCGCCCTGTCTATCGTCAATACAATAAAGCCCATGAACAGTCCCGGAGGAATCGCTGCCCATAAGCTGTTTACTACTGTGCTGAAAAAATAGGTCCATGCCATGGTGGCAAAAAGCCAGGTGGCAAGTACCGTCATTCCAATAATACTGTAGCGGTTGCCGTCGGTAATGCAGCCGGCCAATATCTCTTTTTCTGCAGTGGCCAGCCACCACAAAAAGCGGGTAAAAGGTCCCGGATTATCTTTTTCCCTTAAAGTAAGGGCAGTATGCTGTTCAGTCATTATTAACAATGTATTAAGCGGTTTATTACAATCGCTTCAATAGCAGCCTGTGGCAGGTTAAAAACTTGAGTTGAAGTGAGTGCAAAATACTAAAATGCATCTAAATCAAAACGGGGTATGGGCAGTTTTATTTCAGTTGCGGCTGCATATTAACATTTTCTTACACTTTACGCTTTAAACCATTATTGCCAAAAACCATCTATTACTGTATCTTTGCCCCGCAAAAAAAGGGGCAAACTCAATAAACAAAGCAAAAAATGAAGCAAATTCTAACGGGGATTTTCCTGGCGATGGTAATGATTTCTGCAGTAAATGCACAACCTCCCAAAGGTATGGGCTCAAGCGACCCCAATGCCAAAAAAGTACTGGATGCTGTGAGTGCAAAATTCAAAACCTTTAAAGCAGTTCAGGCTAAGTTTTCACTGAAAGTAGAAAATGGCACCGGTAAGGTAATGGGTAATAAAAGCGGAAATGTATATATGAAGGGTACCAAATACCGTGTAAACGTAACCGGTCAGGAAATTTTTTGCGATGGTAGTAATGTATGGACGTATGATAAATCGGCCAATGAGGTTACTATTACAAAGCTTGATGGCTCCAATAATACCATCACACCACAAAAATTGTTTACTAATTTTTACGACAGGGATTTTCTGTACAAACTGAACGGCGAAAGCAAAGCAGGCGGCAAAACCCTGCAGGAAGTGGAACTTACACCAATCGATAAGTCAAAACCATTTCACAAAGTACTGGTGTATGTTGACAAAGCTTCTCAATCAATTTCATCTACCAAAGTATTTGAAAAAACGGGCAATAAATATACTTATTCTGTAAGCGGGATGAATACAAGCGGTGCTGTTGCTGATGCCATGTTTGTTTTTGATGCTAAAAAATATCCCGGCGTGGAAGTAGTTGACCTCCGGTAACAAAAAAAATTAAACAGAAAGAGGGTGTTGTGAAAACAACACCCTCTTTCTGTGCGGAAAAGCTTCTGTTTTATAACATGCTAAAAAGGCAACCATAATAAACAGGTTGCCTTTTGTGGTTTCAAAGAAAAATGGATCTAAAAACAGGACTAACGGGGTTTTACCCCCTTTTCTATTTCGATAATTCAAAGGTACCGGCATATTAAATTTATATTACAACCGATATGGTTATATCCTTTATCTGCTGTAGGTTTATTTACAGTAAATAAAAATATCATGCAACCCCTCAGTGTATAGATTAGTCTTATCGCCAATGCCTTATTGCGCAAACGGATGCGTAGTTCAAAACAGCCTTTCAAAAAAATTGCAGCAGGCTTTTTCACCAAAAATGCGGTAATATTCAGTAATCAGTAGTATTAATTTATTTACCCCATCTGTATCCTTTACAGTCGATGCCAGCCAGGTCAAGCACCCTGTCAACAACGGTAGATGCCGCTTCTTCAATGGTAGTTGGTTTGCTGTAGAAGGATGGAGTGGCAGGACAAATAATGCCGCCCGCCAGTGTAATGGTTTCCATATTGCGGATATGTACAAGGTTGTATGGTGTTTCCCTCAGTACGCAGATCAGTTTCCTTCTCTCTTTCAGCACCACATCGGCTGCACGGGTAATAAGGTCGTTCGATATGCCTGCGGCAATCCTGCCAAGTGTGCCTGCACTGCAGGGTATAATAATCATGGTGTTGTACTGTCCGGAGCCGGAAGCAAAGGGAGCTGAAAAATCGTTGGTGCCATAATAGTTCACCTTAAAACCATTATAGCTGTCATCACCCAGTTCTGTTTGCCATACCGATTTTGCATTTTCTGTAATTACTACCGAACATTCATCACCTTCTCCAGCCAATACTGCCAGTTTTGTAAGTAACAGTTTTGCGTAAATTGAGCCGCTGGCTCCGGTTATGGCAATTGCAATTTTATTCATGCTTAATTTTCAATAATCAATGTAAGGTATAAACAATTTTGTTAGCGTAAGGTTCGGAAGCCGGTATTAAAAAAACATCCCATTTTTAAATTTTTGCAGGACTTCCCATTTTTTTTAGCCTTGTGAAATTTTTTTTTTTGCTGTAAAGAGCAAAGCTGAAGTTTTTTTGGCAAAAAGCATAATGTATTGATAATAAATAAATTGGATATTGAGTAAGGGATGTTAATCAGTTTACGCAAACGATTGCGTTCGTTTATGCGAATTTGTTAGTAGGGCATAAAGAAAAAAAATATATGAAATGATGCAACCAAAGTTTTACATAAAGCAACTATATTGTGGTTTTCATAGGATAAGGTTTAATTGTTAATGGTTTTTGATTAGTACGGGCTTCTCTTGAGGAGCCCGTTATTTTTTTATACTGTACAGCAGGTATCGCAATGACTTCTAAGAACCGCAGAGGGCGCAAATAGTGATTTGAGGAATGAGTACTGCAACTGACGCAGGAAAGGCGCAAAGGGTGATTTATAAAGAACGGATATAGCAAAGATCAGTGAGAAAAGTAAAGGGCATTATGTATTCCCCCTGCGTTCTCTGCGAAACCTTTGCGCACCCTGCGATATAAGCGTAGTGCTGCGGTTACGGATAATATACTCGGCCAGCAAAAGATTACCCACCCAACCCAGCCAGGCAACAATGCGGTAAGCATCCATCGGCCCGGGATGAAAGCTGTAAATAATCAATACTTTCCAGGCACGCAGCGATATGGCAGATAAAGTAAGCGCATAACTCCGAATCATATATTTACGGTGTGCAGTAAAATCCCTTTTTACGGCGCTTTTCCAGGCTTTAGCAGTAAAAAATATCCATAATACACTCAACAGTAAAAAAGCAATCCTGGATGATACGCCACCATTGGCATACCAGCCCATTACAATTGAAGCTGGTCCGGAAATTAAAACAACGGTAATAATGTATACATAACCAATCCTGCGGTGCAGCTTTTTGAAGCGCTTTAAAATCCCCGGCCAGAATTGGGTAAAACCTGCCACCAGTGCAAACATGCTGGTATATACGTGAATGTAAAAACACCCAAACCACAAATCATTATCAATATAACTTTGCTTTATCTGTAAAAAAGCCACATCAGTTTTAACAGGTATGTACTGCAGGGTAATCCGCAGCATCAGCACAGTAAAGTATGCCAGCAAGGTAATCAGCAGCCAGTTAACAACATTTCTCCACTTTAGCGTAAGCATTTGCAAATTATTACTATATTGTACTAAAGATAAATAACTACAGTATGCGACAAACAATTCCCCTGTTTTTTTTAGCAGCAATAATGGCTTGTAATAATGGCCCGGCAAAAACACCCGAAGCTGATGACACAAAACCAGCAGCAGGCAGTGAACCGGCAGCCAGTTCGGCACCAAGCCCTTTGTTGGGCAATTGGGTGGGTTATTTGGGTGATAACCGCCTGAATGTGCAGTTGCGGGTGGTAAATGGCAAACAGGTAACCGGCAGGAGTGTGGCCGCCGGCAACTTCAGGGAAATTACCGGGGCAGTGGAAGAAACAACTGACGGATACAAGCTGCACCTGAAAGAGCCGGGTGATGATAAGTATGATGGCGAATTTGATATTACCATTAAAAAAAACGGGATGATTTGCGAAGGTAACTGGCAACCTTACGACAAGGCACTGAAAGCAAAGCAGTTCACCTTATCAAAAAAGGAATATGCCTATAAGCCAGACGCAGGGTTATTTCCTGAAGCATCTCAGCGGTTGCTCAAGGAAGATGATGTGGCCAACTATGTAAAATCAGAATTGCGGCTGATGCGCAACAGCATTTATGCAAGGCACGGTTATTCCTTTAAAATGAAAGACATGCGCAGCGAATTTGATAAGCTGGATTGGTACATCCCCATGAACACAGATGTGCGGACCGAATTGACGGCCATTGAAAAGAAAAACGAAACTTTGATAAAGCGGTTTGAAAAATATGCGGCGGAATTTTATGATGATTTTGGCAGGTGATGCATATCGCCGGATTTTTTACATTATTAAACTATTCACATATTGGTGAGTCAACCGGAACTAAAAAATGCTGCACCTGCTTCACTTCCACGAAGCCTCACACTCTTTCAGGGTACGGTACTTAATATGATTGATATGGTGGGCATTGGCCCCTTTATTACCCTGCCCATTGTAATTGGCTATATGGGCGGTGGTTTTTTATATGCCTGGATTGCTGGTGCTGTTTTGTCTTTAATTGATGCCATGATATGGAGTGAGTTGGGGGCAGCTTATCCGCTGGCAGGTGGCAGTTACAACTTTTTAAAAGAAGCTTATGGTAAAAATGGCATGGGCCGCATGATGAGCTTTTTGTACGTATGGCAAACTGTAATTCAGGCTCCGCTGGTGGCTGCCTCTGCCGCCATCGGGTTTGCGCAGTACCTTGGTTATCTTGTTCATTTGGAAATATGGCAGCAAAAGGCAGTATCCGCAACCGTGATAGTGCTGGTGGTTTTTTTGCTGTACAGAAAAATTGATAACATTGGCAAAATAGGAGTGCTGCTTTGGGGCGGTGTGCTGCTTACGCTGGGCTGGATCATTTTTGGCGGCATCAGCAAGGGTGATTTTTCAATGCCGCTTGCACAAATGAATGATGGTACCGGCTTCAGCAGTCTTTTTTTTGTGGCACTGGGTCATGCATCGGTTAAAACGGTGTACAGTTACCTTGGTTATTACAATGTTTGTCACCTGGGCGGCGAAATGAAAAATCCGGGCAGGAATATTCCCCGCAGTATGTTCATCTCTGTAATTGGTATTACCATTTTGTACCTGCTGATGAATGTAAGTGTAACCAGTGTAATACCCTGGCAGGAAATAAAGGGCTGGCAGGATAGTGGTGTAAAACCATTTGTGGTAAGTACTTTTATTGAAAGGTTGTATGGCACCAAAGCAGCAGCATTTGCTACCATCATGATATTGTGGGTAGCCCTGGCCTCCTTGTTTGCTGTAATGCTGGGTTACAGCAGGGTGCCTTATGCTGCTGCAGTTGATGGCGCTTTTTTTAGCATATTCGGCAAACTTCACCCAACAAAAAAGTTCCCTTATGTTTCACTGCTGGTGCTGGGTGGTATTGCCTTTGTATTCAGCCTGCTGTTTCGTATGGGAGATGTTATCAGTGGTATACTTGCCATGCGCATCATCGTACAGTTTATTGGCCAGGCGGCTGGTGTGGTACTGCTGCGCAGGCGAAATGGTACAGCCAAACTACCCTGGAAAATGCCGCTGTATCCGTTGCCGGTAATACTGGCCATAGCAATCTGGTTATTTATTTTTTATAGTACGGGGATAGGGGTTGCCCAGTATTTTGGCTATGTACTCAGCGGCGGTATCATTGTGTACCTGCTGCAGGCAAAATTCCTGCGCAAATGGCCTTTTGGTAGTTGATAGTTGACAGGTGACAGTTGAGAGTGGATAGTGTACAGCCTTTTAGCCAGTTAATACATCCGGGGAACAAAAATATCATCAAGTCTGAAAAATCAGCACATCAGCAAATTATCAAATCAGCACATCAAACAAGTTCGCCATAATCAACCAGCAGTTCTTCTCCGCATTTAATGTCCCTCAATGCTGCAAATTTTTCGCCCTCATTTACCGAAGCAATATTTGGTTCTTCGGAATGGTTCAGAAAGTTTACCATGTCCATCACTTTAAAGCCGTAATCGGCAATAAAATAATTTTCTTCATCGTACAGGCAGTAGTTTTCAATCAAATCCTTACTGTGCTGCGGCAGACCCTCCACTTCTGTTTTGGGTACGGCAATCCATTCACCCACACCGGTACTGAACATACTGTCGCATCCCTTTGGTATATCCCTGATGGCAAATACACCAATACCATGCAAGGGTGATGGTTGTATCATGCACCAGGTATTTTGGCTGAGTTCGTGGAGAAGTTGCGCTTTAGTCATGGGGCTAAGGTAAATGATTTGATGATGCGATGATTGGATGATGTGTTGATTAGCTGAGGTGCTGATTGTCGCAGCGTCAGACGTGGCTGCAGGTTCGTCAGCACGCAAGCAGCTATATGCTGGTTGGATAATGCCAATTGCGGGGGGAGGATGTGCTGGTGCCAGAAGGTATGCTGTTCAAGTGAGTGACACAACGATGCCGCCATGAAAAACAGAAGTTGAAAAAATAAACACAATTATTTTGTTGTGTTATATAATGTTTTTATATTTGTGTATTCAATATCTAAAAGGCTTGAAAGAGCTGGAAAGGTTCGAATTTTTTTAACACGCAAATTATTAAATCCTATACAATTTAAAGTTGCCAGAAATGGGGGCTATTGTTGATTTATTAAATTAAGTGTTTATGATTCCAGGTTTTAACAAGCAGGGCTTACTGACACAGGGTGTACACTACAGTAATTGGGAAGAGTTTAAAACGGTTTTTGGTTTCAACGCCCACCGGCTTCAACTGATTGAAGGATTGGCAAAAGGCTTGACGGTACTGAAAAAATTCGGTTGTAAATCGGTCTATTTGGATGGGAGTTTTACCACCAGTAAAATCTATCCTGGCGATGTGGATGTATGTTTTGATAATACAGGAATGGACTGGAAAAAGCTGAAGCAGGATTATCCTGAGTTTTTTGACGTAAAAAATGGCACAAAAATTCAAAAAGAAAAGTACAGTACGCACTTTTTTAGCTGCAATGCTTTTGAAACATACTTTTTAGATTTTTTTCAGTTCGACAGGGAAGGAAATCCCAAGGGAATTGTAAAAATGTACCTCAGCAGTTTTAACGGTAATGATAAAAAACGGGAAGCAATATAAAATTACAAAGAAAAAGCTCAAAGAGCTGGAAGAACTTATTGCTGCTACACCTGCTGCTCCCGATGGAAAAAACGAATTGTACATCAGCTCCCTGCTCCGCCAGAAAAAGGCCTTTAAAGAGGAACTGAAGGCCTATGAAAAGATAAAGAACAGCGGTACGCCCCTTTTTAACGCAAAAACCCTTGCCAACCTCCCCAATTTTTTAATTGAGTACAAAATTGCCAGCGGCTTTTCCCAGAAAGAATTTGCTGCCATACTGGGTATTAAGGAACAGCAGTTGCAGCGCTACGAAGCCGAAGATTACCGCACTGTGAGTTTCA
>JANMDL010000880.1:0-3809 GCA_031376295.1 Chitinophagales bacterium | reverse complement strand
GAAAAAGCCATTACACCCAACACAAAGGCAATTGTTATCTGCAACCCCAATAATCCCACTGGTTACCTGTACAGCCGGGAAGAAATGGAAACCTTAAAGCAGATCATTCTCAAACACAATCTTTATCTTTTTTCTGACGAGGCGTATCGTGAATTTTGCTACAGTGGCAGCCATTTCAGCGCCATGCAGCTAGAAGGTGTGAATGATCATATTGTATTGATGGATACCATCAGCAAGCGGTACAGTGCCTGTGGTGGCAGAATTGGCGCCCTTGTTACAAGAAATACAGCGCTGTTTAATACTGCCATGAAGTTTGCACAGGCCAGGCTCAGTCCCCCCTCTTTTGCACAAATACTGGGCGAAGCGGCCATTGACCTGCCGGATAATTATTTTGATACTACCAAGGCCGAATACCTGCTGCGCAGGGATATTATAATTAAAAGACTGAACCAGATGGAGGGTGTTTTCTGCCCCAACCCCGGCGGCGCTTTTTATGCCATAGCCAAACTTCCTATTGATGATGCCGATGTGTTTTGCCAGTGGTTGCTGGAATCTTTTGACCATAATGGCCAAACGGTAATGCTGGCACCCGCCACAGGCTTTTACGGTACGCCTGGTCTTGGCAAAAATGAAGTAAGGCTGGCTTATGTACTCAATGCAACTGCTATTGAAGCTGCCATGGATTGCTTAGAGGCTGCGCTGAAGGTTTATCCGGGGGCAGTTAAGAATTAAAAATGAAGAATTAAGAATTGTGCTGAGCTTTTTCCAGTATTAGAAAAATGTTGAATTCACGAATGAAGAAATTTGAATGACTAACCCTTCAACCCGTAACTAAATCAACCCGTAACTAAAATCACGAATGGTGAAGTTTTGTATACCACCCTGTTATCTGCTCATAACCCTTTGAATTCTAAACATTAATGTTTATTTTTACCCATCAATAACCAAATTAACAACAATGAGAAAATTTGCAATTTGCTTAGCTGCAATGCTGTTCTGTGCATTAACCAGTTTTACACAAACAGTCATTAAGGGAAGAGTAGTTGACCGCAACAACCAGCCCATTGAAGGAGCAAGCGTTAAGGAAAAAGGTACTACAAACGGCACTACCACCGATAAAGATGGTAATTATTCAATCAAAGTAAGCAATCCTGAAGGCATGCTTGTATTTTCGGGTGTGGGCCTTACTGAGCAGGAGCGAAGCCTGAAAGGCAATAACTATGTGGAAGTATCCATGGCTTCTTCCAATATCAGCCTGGGCGAAGTGGCTGTTGTAGGAACAAGAAGCATAAAGCGTTCTGCTACTGAAACAGCGGTGCCTATTGATGTGATACCTGTTGCCAAAATTATGAATACGCTTGGCCAGGTTGACCTGAACCAGATTCTGCAGTATGTGGCACCTTCTTTTAACAGCAACAAGCAAAGTGGTGCGGATGGTGCTGACCACGTTGACCCGGCTACGCTCCGTGGCCTTGGTCCCGATCAAACGCTGGTATTGGTAAACGGCAAACGCTGGCACCAATCGTCATTGGTGAACCTGTATGGTACCCGTGGCCGTGGAAATACCGGTACCGATTTAAACTCCATACCTGCTGCTGCCATTGAGCGCATTGAAATACTGCGTGATGGCGCTGCTGCCCAGTACGGCTCCGATGCCATTGCTGGTGTTATTAATATTGTACTTAAATCAAATGCCACAGGCGGCAGTGTAAATGTAAGCGCAGGCACACATGTTACCGGCTATGGCAGTTCACTCAGCTCCGATAAAGGTAAAGTGCTTCCCAGTACAACTGACGGGGCAACTATAAATGCCAGTGTTAATTATGGATTTAAACTGAAGAACAATGGTTTTATCAACCTCACCGGCGACTATGTGAAAAAGAACAAAACCTTCCGTCCCAATTTTGAAACATTGTATCCTGACAACTACCGTAAAAAATTCGGCGAAGCCAGTAATGATAATTATTCGCTTTATTTCAATAGCAGCCTGCCTATGAAGGGCAATGCAGTGTTTTATGCATTTGGCGGCATCAACCAACGCAATGGTGATGCGTATGCTTTTACCAGGGATGCAGGCAGCGAAAGAAATGTGATCTCCATCTATCCAAACGGCTTCGATCCACGCATCAAGTCAGATCTTTCTGATAAGGCTTTTGCTTTTGGTATCCGTACAAAATGGTGCGGCTGGAGTACGGATGTTTTTGCCAACCTGGGTGCCAACCGTTTTCAGTATACAGTAACCAATACGGTAAATGCTTCATTGGAAGGAGCTTCTCCCACTACATTTGATGCAGGCGGTTTTCAACTGGCACAAAATAGTGTAGGTGCTAACTTCAGCAAGGCATTCAATAAAGTAGCACAGGGTGCCAACGTAGCTTTTGGTACCGAATTGCGCCAGGAGCAGTATAAAATATTTGCAGGCGAACTGGGCAGTTACAAGCAGTATGGCCCGGTAGTGTTTGCCATCAGCGGTACTGATACTACCTTCCGCCCCGGAGGCTCACAGGGTTTCCCCGGCTTTCAGCCAAAGGACGAAACCAACCGCCAGCGGGTGAGTGGTGCATGGTTTGTAGATGCAGAACTGGATGTAACCAAAAGCTTTTTAATAAGCGGTGCAGTACGTGCCGAAAACTTCAGCGATTTTGGCTGGACGGTTAATTACAAATTAGCCAGCCGTATCAAGTACAGCGACCGCCTGTCTTTCCGTGGTTCATTCAGTACCGGCTTCAGGGCACCATCGCTGCCGCAAAAGCATTTCAGCAGCACGTTTACCAATGTGGCTGCAGGGCAAATTTATGATATCGTAATTGCACCCAATGATGGTATACTTGCCAAAACAGTAGGTATTCCGCAATTGAAGCAGGAAACATCAGTAAACTTCAGCTTTGGCTTTACCGCAAAGCCAGCTAAAAACTTTGTATTAACTGTAGATGGCTACAGCATCAATATCAAAAATAAAGTGGTGCTTACCGGCCTGTTTGGCAATGATGATGATGTGATCGGCCCCATCCTTACCGACCTGAATGTGGGTGCTGCACAGTTCTTTACCAATGCAGTAGGTACCAAAACAACAGGACTGGATGTGATTGCTACTTACGGCATGAATGCTGGCAAGGGTAAACTGAACCTTACTTTAGCGGGTAACTTTAATAAAATGACCTTGGGTAAAATTACCACCACACCTGAGCTGGCTGGTAAAGAAGATATTTACTATGGCCGCAGGGAGCAGTATTTTTTACTGGCCAGTGCACCCAAACACAAAGTGAGCATTTCAGCCGATTACAAAATAAACAGCTTTAGTGTAAACCTGAGGGCCACTAATTTTGGCGGTGTAAAAATCATCAACTTTGGCGATGAAGAAGATGTATTCAATGCCAAAACAACCACTGATTTGTCGTTCAACTACAACATCAAAAACAAAGTAAACATCACCATTGGCGGTGCCAATATCTTAGATGTGTATCCAAAATATCATGATGCAGGACTGAGCGAAAGCGGTGGTATGTGGGATGCTGTGCAGATGGGCTTTGGCGGTGCTTTCTTTTTTGGAAAGATTGGGTTGAAGCTGTAAGTGTTTCAAACGTATAATTTTAATGCGCCCTGCTTGCGGGGCGCATTTTTTTATTCTGCAATGCGGTTCTTCAAGTCCATTCTGGAATGCAGAATTCTCACTATTTCTATAGTAGTTTGATTGATCTTGCGAAAAAATATTATGTGCTGTGCAGCCCGGTATCCAAGAAGATATTCTGCAACTTCATTATAATTTCTGCCCAGCTTTGGATTATTTGCAAGGTTTTGGAAACAATCAA
>JANMDL010000869.1:0-1669 GCA_031376295.1 Chitinophagales bacterium | reverse complement strand
GTAAAAACTATTCAGTTGTTTCACTATTGATTGGTGTAAATAATCAATACCGCAGCCGCAGTGCGGAAAATTATGCTGCTGAATTTGAGCATTTATTAAAACGTGGTATTGAATTTGCTGCAGGAAATAAAGCCCGTGTTTTTGTGTTCAGCATACCCGATTGGAGCATCACACCATTTGCAGCAGGCAGGGATACTGCAAAAATTTCGGAAGAAATTGATGCTTTTAATGCAGCAAATGAGCATATTTGTTGTCTTTATAAGGTGAGGCACATTAATATTACGGCGAAACAGCGTTTTGATGGTGTACAGGAAGAATTTTTGGCAACTGATAAATTGCATCCCTCTGGTAAAGAGTATGCAAAATGGGCAGAAAAATTGTCGCAATCAGTTGCTTTGGCTTTAAAACAAAACAATGAACAGCTTTAAGGAAACACAAAGAATAAGAGTTTGGTGGTTGTGGGCATTTGCGGGTGTACTGAACATTCTTTTTTTATTCGCTTTTTTGCGCCAGGTGGTATTTAGTAAACCTTTTGGAAGCATTCCGGCACCAAGCGGATTGCTGACAGGGCTGCTGGTATTCAGTATATTGCTGCTGGCTTTTTTATTCCTGGTAAAATTGCAAACCCGTATTGATGAAACTGGTATTCATTACAAATTTTCTCCTTTTCATTTAAAATATACTACAATAACCTGGTACTATGTGAGTGATGCCTATATGCGCCAGTATGAGCCTTTGTATGAATTTGCAGGGTGGGGTATCAGAGGTGTTGAAAAAAACAAAGCGCTGAGTATGAGTGGTAAATATGGTTTGCAATTAATGCTCCGAAACGGAAATAAACTAATTATAGGTACGCTTAAGCCTGTAGAAATAAAAGCCATTGCGCAGTATTATTTCAGGCCGTAGTGCTGTTATACAGGTAAAATTATTTTAGCTGCAATTTATCAAGTAAAGTTTTGCTTATCGCTGCCCTGGGAATCACAAGGCTGACTGTGTTAATGGCAAAATAAGCTTCTGATACATTGATATAACCATCCAGCGGACCAATTTTCCCCCAACTGTTTTTTACAAGAAAGTACGTTTTGCCGCTTTTCGATTTTTCAATACCGATAATGTGCATCAGGTGATCATCCTGTGTGGTAAGGTTTTCATATAATTGCTGCCGCAAAGCTGCATTCCAGGACGCTTCCTGCATATCTGCATCAATAGTTACAGTTTCTGGTTTTACATCAGCACCCTGAAATACTGCCAGTCCCTTTGCCTGCATAAACCAGTTGTTGCTTACATCCGCATCCCACATAACTGAATAGCCACTGTTCAGCGCATCTTTCACCACCTGTATCATTTCTGTCAGTGGCAGATTATAATAAGCTCCATTACTAAAATTGTCTGGGGCCTCTACTATAAATGGAGCGTAAAACGGATGGTGTGTGAACGAAGTGATGTTCACATAATCATCCGGGTTGAATTTTAATACTTCCTTTGCATAAGACAGTGGCGTGTGTTTTTTGCCGTTCCAGGTAAAATCAGCTGGCGGCTCGCCCATAGTTTCATCTAAAATCTGTTTGAAACCAGTCATCCATTCTGCAGCTACAGGTGGCACACTTAGTATACTGTCTAAATATTTTTTCAGGTTTGCAAACATCATAGTGTGATTGTACTGCTTTCG
>JANMDL010000845.1:0-1803 GCA_031376295.1 Chitinophagales bacterium | reverse complement strand
GCTTTTTTTGATTACGATCTTGATGGTGATCTGGATGCCTATATACTCAACAACAGTTTTATCCCTGTAAACACACTTAATTATTCCAATAAAAGGGAACTGCGGGCAGAAGACTGGCCTGTGGCCGATTTTTTAAAGGGCGGTGGTGATAAGCTGCTGCGTAACGACAATGGTAAGTTTACCGATGTAACCAAAACAGCCGGTATTTACAGCAGCCTTATCGGTTTTGGCCTTGGTGTTACGGTGGGTGATGTAAATGGTGACGGATACCCCGACCTGTATATTTCCAATGATTTTTTTGAAAAGGATTACCTCTACATCAACCAGAAAGATGGCAGCTTTAAGGAGGATATCGAAAACAGGGTACAGCACCTGAGCCTTGCCAGTATGGGTGCCGATATTGCTGATGTAAACAATGATGGCTACCCTGATATTTTTACCACAGATATGCTGCCGGGTGATGAGGACAGGCTGAAAACAACCGCCTCCTTTGATAATATTGATGATTACAACAGAAAAGTGAGTCTTGGTTTTTACAGGCAGTTTATGCAAAACACCATGCAGGTAAATAATAAAAACGGAAAGTTTATGGAAACCGCTTACCTGAGTGGTGTGGCAGCAAGTGACTGGAGTTGGGGCGGTTTAATTTTTGATGCAGACAATGATGGTTTTTCTGACTTATATGTGTGCAATGGCATTTATCATGATGTGACTGACCAGGATTTTATCAACTTTTTTGCAGATGCCATTAACCAGCGGATGGTGATGACGGGTGAGAAAACTGCCGTGGACAGCATTATCAGCAAAATGCCCTCAAAGCCCTTACTGAACAAGGCTTTCAGAAATAAGGGGGGATTGCAATTTTCGGATGAAGGCGTTAACTGGGGTTTTACCAAACCTTCCTTCAGCAATGGGGCAGCTTATGGCGACCTGGATAATGATGGCGACCTCGACCTTATCATCAACAATGTAAACCAGCCTGCTTTTGTGTACAGGAATAACAGCCGGGAGCAAAATAAAAATAATTACATAAGCGTGCTGCTTACAGGCAATGGGAACAACAGTTTTGCCATTGGTAGTACTATAAAAGTGTACCAGGGTAACCAGGTCATCAGCCGGGAGGTAATTCCCAGCCGGGGCTTTCAGTCTTCGGTTGATTACCAGCAGGTGATTGGGTTGGGTAATGGATTGGCCGATTCTGTATTGATAATATGGCCCGATCAGTCAGTTACAACAATGATAAAACCCACTGTTAATCAATTGCACAAAATGGCACAGGTAACCGGCAAAAAATTTACTGCCACTGCAATTCCCCCATTGCAAAATGGGTTGCTGCAGCAGGTGCCTGCGGCCTTTGACAAACACACCGAAAATGAGTTTATTGATTTTTATGATGAGCGTAATATTCCTGTGATGCTGAGCAGGGAAGGGCCAAAAGCTGCGCAGGGCGATGTGAACGGAGATGGCCTTGAGGATCTGTATATTGGTGGCGCTGCGAATCAAGCAGGACAGTTGTACATTCAGACAGCAGCAGGAGGTTTTGAAAAGAAAGAATTGCCAGTGTTTAAATTATTTGCTGCTTTTGAAGATGCTGCCGTATTGTTTTTTGATTGCGACAAGGATGGCGACCTGGATTTATTTGCAGGCAGTGGCGGCAACACAGCGCAGGCCAACAGCCGGGAGACACAAAACCGGTTGTATATTAATGATGGAAAAGGAAACTATACTATTAATACCAGTGCATTGCCCATCAATGCTGATAATTGTGGCGCAGTGGCAGCCAATGATTTTGATGATGATGGC
>JANMDL010000829.1:0-2002 GCA_031376295.1 Chitinophagales bacterium | reverse complement strand
GAAAAATACCTGATTTTTTATGAAATAACAGCATCTGCGATTCATATATTATCTATTAAAGATGGCAGGCAAAATCCCCGGAAATTTAAAGACTTCCTTTAAAATATGATTTTTTGCTGGTGCACAGTGAGACAAGGGGGGCGGAAACCTGTTTGTGGAAGAATTGCCTAAAAACAACCCCGTATGGCATACTGGCTGATTACGAGGAAACCACTTTGAACTCTCAACTTTCAACTCTTTAAACATCTTTTAACAAATTTATTTCTCCCAATTCTTGTACATATCAAATTTTCTTATCACATTTACGGAACATTTCTAACAAACTTCTCAAAAATCAAAATCAATTTATGGACCCCGACAATTTTAGTTGTCCCAAAAAACTCCCTGTAGTTTTTTCGTGGCTCCTGCTTTTTGCAGCCATCCTCCTTATGCCCGCCTGTAACAAAAAAACCG
Organism: Chitinophagales bacterium; assembly: GCA_031376295.1. GTDB lineage: Bacteria > Bacteroidota > Bacteroidia > Chitinophagales > Chitinophagaceae > Ferruginibacter. The sequence goes on along the minus strand of JANMDL010000829.1, from coordinate 1,549 downwards.
GTTGGATAAATGTTGACCCGGCTTACAGCCAGTACATTGATGCCTATTCCACCGGCACCGTATCCAAAAGCGGCAGCGTACGTATACAACTGGCGCAGGATGCAGGCACTACCCACACAGTAGGCGAGGCCGTTAGCGAAACGCTTTTCAGCTTCTCCCCCTCGGTAAAAGGCAAAACCACCTGGCTGGATGCCCGTACAGTGGAATTTAAACCCGATGCATGGCTAAACAGCAACCAGTTGTATGAAGTGAAGTTCAACCTGGGCAAGGTTACCAAAGTACCGGATAAATACAAGGAATTCAAATTCAGCCTGCAAACTGTAAAGCCTTCTTTTAAAGTAACGCAAAACGGCCTGCGGAGCAGCGGCGATAAAACCAAAATGACCCTTACCGGCGAAATTGAAACAGCCGACCTCGAGCGGAAAGCTGGTATTGAAAAAGTATTGACGGCCAAACAAAACGGCACGCCACTCACCATCAAATGGCAACACAGCGATTCTGCCAAGGCACACGGATTCACCATCGAAAATATTGCAAGAGGCAGCAAAGCTTCCAACCTGCAGTTAAGCTGGAACGGCAACCCTGTGAGCATGGACGTAAAGGATGAACATGCCATTGAAGTGCCCGCAACCGGCGATTTTAAAGTAATGAATGTGGTGGCAATTAACGATGCAGAGCAATATGCGTCTGTACAGTTCAGCGACCCGCTGGCGGTTGGGCAGGATCTTACAGGCCTTATCACCATCAGCAACCAGGAGGACATATCCTATACCATCAATGGCAGCGAAGTGAAAGTGTACACTGGCGGCAGGCTTGATGGCAATTATACGGTCAACATCAACTCAGGGATAAAAAATACCTGGAGCGATGTGCTGAGCAAAGCCTTTACCAGCAATGTAAATTTCGAAAACCGCTCACCATCAGTAAAAATACATGGCCGTGGCAATATACTGCCCAACAGCGGCAGGCTGGTACTGCCTTTTGAAGCCATCAACCTCAATGCTGTGGACATCAGCATCATCAAAATATTCGAAAACAATGTACCCCAGTTTTTGCAGGACAACAACATGAGCGGCAACAGCGACCTGCGCCGGGTGGCCAAACCCATTGTACAAAAAACGTTGCGCTTAGATGATGACAAAACACTTGACCTGCACAAAAAACAGCGCTTTTCGCTTGACATTGATAAATTTCTGAAAACTGAGCCGGGAGCCATTTACCGGGTTACCATCGGCTTCAGACCCGCTTACTCATTGTACAACTGCAATGGCGCAGATACGAGTGGCAATAAAGAAGAAGACAATTACGAAGAAGTAAGCTATGATGAAGGGTATGAAACCTATAACCAGGATGGTGTGGATGATGACGATTCTTTCTGGAACCGGTACGATGACTTTTATCCTTATGGCTACAACTGGGAAGAAAAAGACAATCCCTGCGGTAAGTCTTATTACAACAAAGACCGTTTTGCCATGCGTAACATCATTGCCAGCAATATTGGCTTAACTGCCAAGCGCAGCAATGACAACAACCTGCTGGTAGCGGTTAG
>JANMDL010000819.1:0-14183 GCA_031376295.1 Chitinophagales bacterium | reverse complement strand
TTAACACTATTAGAAAAGAATTATCAGAAAAATATCCAAATGTTCTAGAATTCCAAGACATTTTAGCCGTTTCGTATATCAAGTTGGGAATAAGCTATGGCATTAATGGGAATCACCAAAAATCGTTAAATCTCTTTGAGATATCATGCCAGATAGAAAAAAAAATAGTAGGCACATCTCCTCTAAATATAAATTTTAGACAGAATCTAGCAATATCATTCGAAAATCTTGGAACAGCACATTTGATACTTACTAATTTTGATACGGCATTGCTGCTGTTCAAACAATTTAATGAAATAGAGTTACAACTTTTTAATGAATTTCAGCAAAAAGTAGAATTTAAACATGGATTAGCAATTTCTTTCCGTTCTTTGGGCGATATTAATATACGGATAAAAAATTATGGAAATGCGAAGATTTTTTTGTCAAAAGGAATGAAAATTTCACAAGAACTAATTGATACTTATCAAGATAATATTATTTACAAAACAACCCTTATTTCAATATGTGCCATATATGGTCGGGCTTACTATCTTTCAGGAAAGCTAGATTCTGCTCTTTTAATTTATAAAAAACAATTAAAAAATTCTAATGAAATCTATTTACTTAGCACTAATAAAGTTACTTATTCAAAAAATATAATACTTATTTATCAACTAATTTCAGGAATACATTTTGAACTGAAACAGTTTCAGCAATGCTTTGAATACATCAAAGAGGCAATTGAAATCAGTAGTACCCATTTTTCTGATTTTAATGATTTCCAAGCAAATACAAAGGAACATGCAAACGTTATGGGAAATGCATCTTTTTTTGCACTCTTTGCAAGTAAATTCGCTGAAGCCGAACAATTTGCACTCACCGGCTTGGCCACTGACAGCAGCGAAACCTGGATATACACCAACCTCGCTCTTGCCTATCTATACCAAGGTAAGTGGGAGCAGGCCAAGGAAATATATGTAAGGCTGAAAGATCAGCCCAATGGCAAGGAACCCTTTAAGGTAGCTTTTTTACAGGACTTAAAAGACCTGGAAGCTGCCGGCATTACCCACCCTGATGTGTCTAGGGCAAGAGCATTATTAGAAAGCCCGCCGGGTAAACAGGCCCCGCAATAAAAGCAGCCTTACATGCCGGCGTACTAACAGGACTTGCGGGCTTTTTGCCAGCGTCTGACGCCGGGCGCACCGGTCGGTACGAGGCCCTTGCGCAGCTTGGGTCGGTCTGACCGAAGGGCTGATAAGGGCTTGCTCTTCGCCTGCGTCTGACGGACTAAGCCTGCGGCAAAGCCACGTCTGACGCTGGCCGTTAGCCTTTCCCCGCCAGTGCATCCGTAAGCTTGTCTATTTGCGCCCTTAAATAAGCCACTTCCTCTTTAAGGGTTGTTACGGCTACTACGTATCCCTCGGTACTAACGGTTAGATGTTCAATAATATTTTGATTACCGGTAGCTATATCATGGTTGGTTTGGTTGAGTATCCTTGCCAGATCCAGGTCAATAAATTTTGACACACTCACTTCCAGCACATCACTCAATTGTATCAGTTAAGACAGCGAAAAATCGGCAAGCCCGTTTTCCTTCCGGTTGTAAGTGCTTTGGCTGATGCCCATTTTCCCGGCAATAAGTATGGGGTAAGTAAGGATGTATTGTGTAATCAGCATAATCTGTAAAATATATTTACCTCAACCCAAACACCTGCCCCGCCGCCTTTTTACTGGGCAACCAGGAAGCCAGCAGGCTGATGAACAAAGCAGTACAGGATATCATCAACAGGTCGGTAATAATGATTTTTACCGGGAAATAGTCAATCAAAAAAGAGCCGCCTTCTAATTTAATGAGCTTGAATTTTACCTGCAGCCAGCACACCAGCAGGGCCAGCACCACGCCAATGCCTGTACCCATGCAGCCCAGCAGCAGGCCTTCGCTCAGGAATATTTTCTGTATCATACCTTTGGTGGCACCCATGCTTTGTAATACATTGATGTCTTTCTGCTTTTCCAGCACCAGCATGGTAAGGGAGCTGAGTATGTTAAAAGCGGTGATGATAAGTATGAGTGTGAGCACTGCAAAGATGGCCCATTTTTCCAGTTGCATGGTGCTGTACAGTGTGGGATTTTGCTCAAACTTAGTGAGTACGGTGTAATTGCCGGGCAGTAGATTTTGCAATGCCTTTACCATATCCTTTGCAGGATAGCCGGGTACAATGCTGAGCTCTGCTGCGGTGTATTCATTGGGCTGCAGGCCGGTTTGCTGTTTTACAAATTCGAGATTGGTAATGGCATAGCGGTTGTCAAAATCCTGCTGTATACTGAACACGCCTGTGGCATCGGCATTGCCCTCGCTGATGGCCTGCGATGGATCGGAAGTAGTACTGCCTGTTTTCTTAGGCATGATGAGGGTAACATGCGATGAAGGCAGTGCGGCTATTACGCTGATGCCTGCAGCGCTTTGTATGCCAGCGCCTACAATAAGGCCGGGGTTATCTATTGTACCGGTGCTGAAGGTACCCTGAGTGGTTTTTTGGGCAACGCCTGCTACTTTGGGATAGGCACTGTCTACTCCTTTTAACAAAACAACAGTTTGCTGCTCTCCATTCTGCAGCAATGCTTTTTCTTCTGCTATAAGTGATACCGCTTTTACTCCTTCAAGGTTACGGATGCTGCTAATCTGCTGCGGGGTAAGCTGTATTGTTTTGCCCTTGGTGGCCCCTACCCTTATGTCGCTGTAAAAGGAAGCGTATAAAGATTTCACCAATCCTTCAAAGCCATTGAACACACTCATTACCAACACCTGGCACATGGTGGTAAAAGCAATAACGCCCGTGGTTACCCATGCAATGATATTGATGGCATTGGCCGATTTTTTGGCCTTAAAATATCGCCAGGCAAATGTTAAGTACAATTTTTTTGTTAAGGTTTAAAGTTGAAGGTTCAAGGTTCTAAGTTGGGAGCAAGCATCAGCACATTATCACATTTGCCTATTGTCATATTTGCACATTATTTCTTCTCCTCATCCTTTATCTTCTTAAACAGCTCATCCATTTTATCCACATAATCCAATGTGTCATCAATATAAAAACTAAGCATGGGTATGCTGCGCAACTGGTGCCTTACCCGCTTGCCCAACTCATTGCGTATCTCCTTATTTTTTTCTTCGATCTTTTTAAGTACGGCGATGTTATCTTTTACCTTAAACAGGCTGAGGTACACCCTTGCATCAAACAAATCCGGCGTAATTTTTACTGATGAAATGGACACCATACCGCCATCCATCATATTGAATCCCATCCGCAAAAAAATATCGTTCAGCTCTTCATTCACTAAACCTGCTACCTGTTTCTGCCTTTTTCCTTCTACCATAATTGTATATTTTTTTAACTGCACACCTGACTTTACCGGCAGCTAAAGAACTGCAAAAGTACTCATTTCAGGGCAATTTATCCGGGAGAAATAGTGATCCCGGCATTATTAAGGCCGCCACTTACTGCGGAAAATCTGTTACGGGCTGCAGCCTGCGTGGCGTGGTGGTAATGGCCTGCAAAAAGGCCAGCAGCGCTTTTACCTCATTGTCCTTTAGCTCCAGTTTTTGTAATATGGGCGATGTTTTGGGCAATAAGGAGTCCCGTATGCCCAGGTACTTTTTTTGTATGGGGGCCGGGTTGCCCAGGTTGTAAAACAATACCACATCCTTTAAAGTGGGAAAATTGCCATGGTGCATCCACGGGCCGGTATTGGCTGCTTCCCGCAATGATGGTGTGCGGAACCTGCCCACATCGGCTTTGTTTTTGGTGATGTTGTACAACCCGAGGTCTTCATTTTCGCTGCCAAAAAGTGTTTGTCCATCGTTGTGAAACTGGTTATCGCTGAACAGTGGCGTATTATGGCAATTGATACACCTTGCCTTTGTACGGAACAGGTGCAGGCCCAGTACCTCTTCATCTTTTAACACATCGCTTTTGCCGCCAATAAATACATCAAAGCGGCTGGGTGGGCTTACAGGCACGGTACGTTCAAATGTGGCGATGGCTTTAAATACTTTATCCAATGTAACCTCATCGCTGCCAAAGGCTTTTTTAAACAATGGTTTGTACCCGCTGTATTGCTGAATTTTTTTCTCCAGTCCCGGCAAATCCTGATTCATTTCCAGGTGATCCTGCACGGGAAACTGCGCCTGGTTTTCTAATGAGCCGGCTCTTCCATCCCAAAACAGTTTGTTGTAATAGCCGGTGTTGAAAAGCGTCATGGCATTTCGCTTGCCCAGCTTGCGGTCGTGGCCAAAAGCAAAGCGCTTGCCATCGCCCCAACCCAGTTGCGGATCGTGGCAACTGGCGCAGGCTATTTGCCCCGAAGTGGAAATGCGGGGATCGTAAAACAATATCTTGCCCAGTTCTTTTTTGGCATCGTTGTATGGATTGTCTGCCGGATGCACCACAGGAACTAGTGTGCCTATGTCTTCAAAACTGTTTTTTACTGCATCATCTACATTGGGGGCGGGCCATTTACTTTTATCGCCGCTGCTGTACAATTTGCGGAGTTTTTTTATGGATATGGAATCGCTGTTTACCGAAAAGGAGAAACAAATAGCCAAAGCAAGGATGACACTGATGATAAAAGATATTGTACGCAAGTAATATGATTTGAATGTGAACATTAAAATAACAATGCCGCTATATACGCTTTATGCCGGACGCCTTTTTCTGTTGCCAAAGATAAAAATGAGTGGCCCTAAAACCGGGATACACAGAATAATGAGCAGCAGCCAAAGCTTTTCCAGCCCGTCGCCATTATACTGTGCCAGCCGGTAAATGGCAAAGCCCGCCAGCACAAAGTGGCAAATTGCCAACAGGCCCAGCAGCAGAAAATATGGGGATGGTTGAATGAGTTCCATTTTTTGTTTTTTATGGTAAAAATTTATACTTCCGTTTTACAGCAGCAGGCCCGCCAATATTGGTTTCATCAAAAATCACTTCCACATCAATGGTTTGTGATACTTCGCTGTAGGTACCGCTTCCACTTATTTTGATGTAGAAGGGTGTTTTGTTGGTTCGGTAAATAGTCACCGTCTGCTCAATTACTTTTACAGTTCCGTCTTTTGCACCGGGGGCATTGGGTATCAGTTGAAAACATTTGGGAATGGTGATATTGTAATACCCTGAATCGCTTGTAATTGTTTGCGACGCATAAAACCTGGTCATATTCAGGGCATTGGTACCCTTTCCTGCTACATAAATATTGCCAAAACCCAGTTTATCAGGGTCGCCATCTGATGTAAAGGAAAAGCCGATAAAGGGGCGCCAGGTGGCGATGGAATCAATATACACTGTTGCCTGCGGGGCATAAAAATTTTCTTTTTTGGCCCATATTGCTGCCAGCGATGGCTTTGCATACGTAGCCTGTGCATCATAATTTTTTTTGCAGCCTGCAAAAAGCGCAATAACGATAACCATCAATGATACCTGTTTCATATAATTTTTTTTATGGTGTTACTGGTTTGGCGCAGGCAAATTTATCATTGGGCCAGGCAAAGCTGCAAAGAATGGAAGTGCAGTCAGTACGTACAAGATTTTTTTGCTTACGGTTGATATCGAAGAAAGTATGCCCTTCAAAACACAGTTCTCTTCTTCGCTCTGTCAATATTTCGTTCATGAGCGTATCGGCACTGGCCGTAAAAAAAACGGGCGCTGCCGGGTTGGCTCTTTTGCGTATCAGATTAAGATCAGTTAATGCTGCTGCAAAGTTACCGGATGCTGCATTGGCTTCGGCCCTGCTGAGATAAACTTCTGACAGGCGGAGCAGCCGCAGGTTATTGGCCGAATCGGATGTGCCCTGGTATTTTTTGGTAAAATAATAGGTAACGTTGTTTCTGATGGCGGATGTGTACAGGTTGTTTTTGCTTCGTACATCAGCGGCAGTGTACAAATTCAATAAATCATCTGCCGTAGCAAGATAGCCGGTAAGGCTGAGGTTAGGATTGTAATAATCGCCCAGGCTGCCGCCAGTCCGGTTGCCATATACCAGTTCAAAAATTGATTCGGTTAAAATATTTTTTCCCTTCCAGGCATTGATGTAGGCACTGTTGGTGATAAGTGGATATTTATTGCTGCTGATCAATTCACTTGCCAGCGAAATCACTTTTGGCCAGTCGTGGCGGTACAGTGCTGCCCTTGCCCGCAGTGCTTTTGCTGCATCCTGCGAAAACCAGCCCCTGTCGTTGCCAGATGTATAAATAGCGGCACTATTGCCATATAAACTGATGGCAGAATCAAGGTCGGCTGTTATAAATTCGTAAGCAGTTTTTACACTTACTGGTGGTGCTGCCGGTTGGGTGGGAGATGTATTTAACGGTTTGATGGTGATGCCCGTATGGCTGGCATCGGGTGTGTAGCCATATCCCTGCGCAAACACACGCAGCAAATCAAAATGTGCCATCGCCCTGAACATAAAAGCTTCAGCACGCATCCTGTTTTTTTGCAGGGCATTGGCATCGGCCACATTGTTTACATTGTCAAAAATATTATTGGCCCGGTAAATGGTGTTGTAGGCCAGCCGGTAAAACCCTTCCAGTTCATTGTCGGTGGGGGTATTTAAAAAATTGTACGTATTAAAAAGTAACTGGCTGCTGGTTCTTGCATATTTGATGTTGCCTGCCGTAATTTCGGGATATACCGAAAATACCCGCATATAATAATCTGTTTCTTTTAAATTATCATAACAGCCAGCCAGCGTGGTTCTGGCACCTTCCATGTCTTTAAAAATATCGGCTACTGATATACGGTTGTAGGGCTCCTGCTGCAAAAATTTTTTGCAGGAAGTGATGGAAAATAATAAACAACCGGTTAGTATTACTGCAATGGTTGTAAATACTGATTTGCGTTTGATGAGCACACCAGCCACGGCCCGGCTGCGCCTGCTGCAGGTACAGGACACAGTTAAAAAAAACAAGCCGGCTATTTTTATTAATTGCTTCATATTATTTTTTTAAAAAGATGCCCTTATACCCCAGGTAAATGATTGTGCTTCAGGAAAGTTAAATTTATATTCCTTCAGCCCGTTGCGGCCCGCTGGCGATTTTTGTTTGTACCAGTAAAAAAGATTGGTTCCGTTGGCAAAAACAGTTACCCGTATGCCTCCCAGCTTATCAGTATAGCGCTTTGGCACTGCGTAGTTCAGTGTTACATTGCTCAGTTTCAAATATGTATCCTCATACAGGTAGCGGGATGAGTTGGTAACAAATCTTGTAGTGCGGCTGAGGCGTGGAATGCTGGCAACATCACCGGGCTTTTGCCAGCGGTCCAGCAGGTTTACCGACTGGTTGCGGTTATCGAGGTTACGGCCGTTCCAATCATTGCGGTAATTGATCAGTCTTTTTCCGCCTACCGAGTACAGCAGGTTTACAGTTAAGCTAAAGCCTTTGTAACTTAAATTGTTGATGATGCCTCCCTGCAGCTTGGGCAGCCTGTCGCCGAGATAGTAAGCTTTGCTCATGCTTATATCCAGCAGGTCAACCGGTACGATGGTGCCGGAATTATCATAAAACTGCTCCTTGCCCGTGGCAGGATTCACGCCTGCCCATTTAAAACCCCAGATGGCCGATGTACTTATCCCTTCTCTTAATACACTTGCATTTTCGCTGGCCGAATAAAAAGCAGAACGGTTTTTTACCGAAGTAATTATGTTTTTATTAAAGCCAAAAGTAACAGTAGTTGTCCAGTTAAGGCTACCAGTCATGTTTTGGCTGTTGATGCTGAAATCGAAACCACGGTTGCGCATAGTGGCAATATTTGCCAGTACCGAAGGAAAGCCGTTTTCTGCCGGTATATTCAGCAGCGAAATGGCATCGGCCACCGTACTCTGGTACACATCCGCCGTAATATTGATGCGCTTAAAAATGCCTATATCAACACCAAAATTAAGTTTGGTACTTTTTTCCCAGCCAAGGTTGGGGTTGGGCGTACTGGAGGGGTAGGCACTTACCTGGCCATTGTACCCATTATTGTTAAACTCGTACAAACCCCTTGCCTCATAACTGCCAATGCGTGAATTACCCGTTGTGCCGTAGCTGGCCCTTACCCGCAGTTGATTGAGCCATTTATTATTTTTAAACCAGGGTTCTTTGGTAACCGTCCAGCCTGCACCCCCCGATGCATTTACAGTGCTGTTTACATCAGTGCCAAATACCGAGGCTGCATCATAACGGCCGCTGAGGGTAATAAAATATTTCTGATTATAATTGTACAGCGCCTGCCCGTACACCGCATAGGAGCTGCTTGTTTGTTTTGATGAGGCACTGGACTGGCTCTGTGCATTGCTCAGCTCATTCAGGCGGTAATAACTAAAACCTGACCCCTCTCCCCGCAGCAGCTTGGTATTCTGACTCTGCAATTCTATGCCTGCGGTTACATCAAACTGGTGTATTTTTTTAAGTACCGGCGACCAGTTAACCTGGCTGAAGCTGATCCATGAAAAATTAGTACGGTCGTATATCTGAGCAAAACCTCCCTTGGTAAAACCAGTGGCATTTTTAGAGGATTCAAACAGGTTGAGTTTATTGATGAGTATATCTGTACCAAAGCTGGTGGATACCCGCAGATTTTTTAAAATGCTGTACTCAAGATTGATATTACCGTTTAAACTGCCACCCTCATGGTAAGCTGTATTTTGCGCCAGTATAGCCAGCGGGTTAGGCACCAGCAATGTACCCAACTGATAAAAACTACCATCGGTATTGTAGGCCGGTATATTGGGTACAATCGGCACTTCGCCATATACATTCAGTGCATTTTTTTTTGTGATGGTAGGTGCCAGGGTAATGCCCATTCTTAGTTTTGAAGTCAGTTGATTGTCCACCCCCAGGCGCAGGTAAACTTTTGTGAGGTCATTGCCTTTTTGAATGGCCTGTTGCCCCAGGTAAGAAGCAGAAAAGCGGTACTGCATGTTATCATTGCCCCCGCTCATATCCATATCCACATTGTTAAAACTGCCATAGCGGTTGGTGAGTTCAAACCACGGCGTGTTGATGTCGGATGCACCAGCCAGCAGTTCAGCATCAAAAGGGCTGCGCCCCTCGTTTAAATACAATTCTTTGGCAAGGCCGTGGTATTGCTGCCCATCAAGCCACTTAATGCGGTTAAAAGGTATGTTGATGCCTGAGCTGTAACCGAGGTTAATTTTTGTTTTGCCTGCTTTGCCTTTTTTGGTGGTGATAATAATTACGCCATTGCTTGCATTGGCACCGTAAATAGAAGCGGCAGATGCATCTTTCAGTACAGAGATACTTTCAATATCATCCGGGTTTATACCTGCTATAGGGTTGAGCAATTGTTCATTGTTTAAAAAGGCAATGGTTTCATCGCCGCGGCGCTGCTCGGTTACCGGTACACCATCAATAATAAACAAAGGCTGGGCACTGGTGGTAAGGGCTGTGCGGTTGCTGGTAAGCAGTGGTGTAAGCGAATTTTGCCCACGTATGTTGATGCGTACCGGCGTACCCAGCTCGGAAGATGGCTCCACCTGCACACCAGCAACAAGGCCCTCCAGCATTTTATCAAGGCTTTCTATCGGGCGGCTGGTCTGCAGTTCTTTGGCAGTTACCGTGGCAATACTGCCCACTACTTCTTCTTTGCGTTTTGGCCTGCTGTAGCTGTTGGTTACCACCACATCAGTAAGTGTATTATTTATTTTTACCAGCACAATGCGGATATCTGTTCTGCTATTTATTTTTATCTCCCGTTTTGCATAGCCTACAAAGCTCACTACCAGTACCCCGGTTTTGGCCTGGCTGCTGTTAAGGCTTACATTGAACCTGCCCCGGGCATCGGTAGCCATTGCGGTTGATGTGCCTTTGAGTAAAACGGTAACACCCGAAAGCAGTTGCCCATCCTCTTCTGCTAAAACCTCCCCTTTAATTATCCGGGTATCCTGTGCCACCGCTGCTGCACAAAAAAGGGTAAAAATGACTGCCATGACGCAAAAGCGCAAATTACCGGCTGATCTCATGCTGTTCTTTTAGTAAAACTTAAAGTTAATAAAATTAACTAATTTTGAGGGGTAAAAGCCTGAACGATTATCGGGCTTTTGTTATAACAGGTCATTAAAATCAAGCGCATGAGGAAAAGTTTACTATTTATTATTTGCTCCGCAATGTTCACAACCGTTTCTGCACAGTGGAACTGGAACCCCGATCCCACCATTAACAATCCTGTATGTACAGCTTCCAATACTACCGGTAAAAACAGTATTGTTTCGGTACCGGATGCCACGGGCGGCTCTTACATTGTATGGGAAGACAGCCGGACTTCAGCTACAACGGCCACCGATATTTATCTGCAGCACCTTGATGCTTTTGGCAACCAGTTATTGCCTGCAACAGGGCTCCCCATCTGCACAGCAGACAGTAACCAGAGCAATGTGGTGATGACTGCAGATGGCCTGGGTGGTGTTATCATTGCATGGCAGGATAACAGGGTGAGCAACAGCTTAGGTGATATTTACATACAAAAAGTGAATGCAGCAGGTGTGATTCAATGGGCGGTAAATGGCGTTCCTGCCATTAATACTTCGGCCAACCAGATAAGCCCGGTGATAACGATTGTAAGCCTTACTGAATTTATCATTGTGTGGCGTGATGGCCGCAATGGCACTATTGATTTATATGCCAATAAATACAGTTCATTAACGGGTATTAAACAATGGGCCTTAGATGCTGAAATAGTGAACCAGCCGCTTACACAGCAACGGCAGCAGGTTTTTCCCGACCAGGCGGGTGGTTTTTTCTGCATTTGGGAAGATCCCCGTATCTCTAACTCAGAAATTGATTTGTTTGTACAGCGGGTGGATGGCACGGGTGCGGTACTTTGGGCAGTCAATGGCGTAAACATCTGCAATGCCAGCTTTAACCAGTTGAACCCGCAGATTACCAGCGATGGCAGCACAGGCATTGTGGCCACCTGGACAGACAACCGCATTGCTGCCACTGACCAGAATATTTATGCCCAGCGGATTGACGCAACGGGTGTGGTACAATGGGCTGCTAATGGCGTGGTAGTTTGCAGCGCCACCGGCAACCAGAATACGCCTTTTATTGTTCCGGTTGGTTTGGGCAATACCATTATTACCTGGGGCGATAACAGGGTGAGCACCAGCGATCGCAATATTTATGCGCAAAAGCTTGACAATACGGGTGCGGTGCAGTGGGCAGCAAATGGTGTGGGAATATGTACCGCCACATTTAACCAGCCCAATGCCACTACCAGCCTTACAATTGTGCCGGATAATTCCAATGGCGCCATTATTACCTGGGACGATAACCGGGCCAATAATACCACCACGGGCTTAGATATTTATGCGCAAAAAATAACCAGCGCAGGCACGGTGGCCTGGGTTGCCAATGGTGTAAATATTGCCACCCGTACCGGCAGCAACCAGCGCACTACCAGTATTGTACCAGATAATGCCAATGGCGCTATCATCGCCTGGTTAGATGGCCGAAGCGGTACTGCCAATACAGAAATTCATGCCTCACACCTTTTTCCAGACGGTACTATTCCTGTAGTGTTCAGCAGCATCGGCGCACAAAAAATAAACAGCAGTGTAAAAGTTACCTGGGGCATCAGCACCGAAATAAATACCAGCCATTACGAGCTGGAAAGAAGTACGGATGGTGTGCGCTTTGATAAAATTGCTTCCATTACTGCCCGCAACAGGAATACAGCGCAGCAATACGACTACACCGACCTTCAACCGGTAACCGGAATAAATTACTACCGCATTGCCGGTGTGGATTTTGATGGCAAAAGCAAATACTCAACTGTGGTAAAAGTGAATATGAATGGATATGGCAAGCCGCAGTTGACTGCATTTCCCATGCCTGCAAAAGAAGTGGTAACGGTAAGGCTGGAGGGTGCAGCAGCCAATACCAATATGGTTGCGGTAACGGATAACAACGGAAGGGTTTTATTGAAAAAGAGTTTTGTTGCCACAGGCACCACCACCCAATTTGACATCAACATCAGCAATTTTGCCAATGGAAGCTATACCATCCAATGGAGAGATAGTGGCGGCAAAATTGTGGCAGTGCAAAAACTGCAAAAGCTTTAAATGATTGAGCGGCTGAAATTTCAGCCGCTTTTTTGTGCCTTTTGGGATTACCCATGCATCGCTTGCAAGATGAGGGAGTTTTTTTATCCGGGCATTTGTTGTACCATCAGCATTGCTGTCCCGACCTAAGTTTGGGACACTCTTGTACAGTATAGCATAGTGCATCAAAAAACGATTTTTCTACACATAAAAATGGAGGACAGCTTTCACTATCCTCCATTGTATAACTTTTGAGTACTCTTCTTACTTCACAATACCCATCTTGGCCTCGATGCTCAAAGTGGCATGCGGCACGGCACGCAGGCGGGCCTTGTCAATCAGCTTACCCGTAACACGGCAAACCCCGTAGGTTTTGTTTTCTATGCGCATTATTGCCTTTTCCAGGTGATCAATAAAAGTAATCTGGCGGCTGGCCATCTGGCTCAGTTGCTCCCTTTCCATACTCAGGCTGCCGTCTTCCATTGTCATGTAGCGGTTATCTGTATCATCTCCACCCATGGCATCCTTGCGGGTAATCAGCCCCTGCAGGTAAGTCAGTTCTTTTTTGGCAGCTTCCAGCTTGCGCTGAATTAACTCCCTGAACTCAGTAAGATCATTATCGCTGTAACGTACCAGCATAGCACCGGGATCCTGCTTTGGCTTGTCTAAAATAGACTTTGTAAAATCTGGCTGATACTTTCTCACTGTCTTTGTCGTAATTTTTGGAATCACCACCGCTTTGGGTGGGGTCGCTTTTGTTTCTTTTGGTTTCATGTCTTTAACAGGTGCCGGTTTTTGTTCCTGTACGGCTTTAGATGATGCTGTGGGCTTTGTTACTGCAACAGGTGCCGGTTTGGCAACTGGTTTAGCAACAGGCTTAACTGCTGTTTTTTCGGCAGGCTTGGCTACCGGTTTGGCTGCTGGTTTGGCAACAGGCTTTGCTGCTGCTTTGGCCACAGGTTTTGCGGAGGGCTTAGCTACTGCTTTGGCAGCAGGCTTTGCTGCAGGTTTAGCCATTGGCTTAACTACAGGCTTGGCTACTGGTTTTACAGCAGTTTTTTTAGCAGCTGGCTTAACAGCGGCGGCTTTTTTTGCTGGTGCTGCTTTTTTAGCAGCAGGCTTGGCTGATTTTACAGCCGCCTTAGGGGCAGGTTTTTTAATTGCCATACTACACTCCTTTTTTTGTTACGTGCACTTTTATTGGAACATCATTCACTTCAATTTCAATGCCATCAATTAAACCGGGCACAAATGCAAGCGAATCTGCCAAAATTTCGGCGCAAATATAGGCATTAAATTCAGTTAAGGACGATTGCAGGGCCGGATTTTCGGATACTTTGACTGTAATCCTGTCAGTAAGCTCAAAACCAGTATCCTTTCTAATGTTTTGAATACGGTTTACAAACTCCCGTGCATCTCCTTCCTTTTTCAAATTATCACTAATTGTAATGTCTAAAGCTACTGTTAATGAGCCTTTTGCAGCTACTTCATAGCCAGGCACCGCATCAGTACTCACTTCCATATCTTCGGAACTTATGGTTACTGCCAGCCCATTTTCGTCCAGCACAGTTTTATCAAGAATATATGGCCCTTCCAGCACTTTTTCGATAGTTGCATTGTCAAATCCTGCAATAATGTCGGCAGCCCACTTCATTTTGGGGCCGAGGCGCTTGCCCAGGGTTTTAAAATTGGCCCTGGCTTTTTTGCGG
This sequence comes from Chitinophagales bacterium, assembly GCA_031376295.1. Taxonomy (GTDB): domain Bacteria; phylum Bacteroidota; class Bacteroidia; order Chitinophagales; family Chitinophagaceae; genus Ferruginibacter. The sequence goes on along the minus strand of JANMDL010000819.1, from coordinate 402 downwards.
ATAAAATCATTGTCAACTGCCAGTATTTCGATGGATTTTATGTTTGTTTCAGCTTTTATAATCTCTTCCACCCCATTTATACGGCTCGTCATGGCAGCATCCAAAGCCGGTATCAGTACCTTTTGGAGTGGTTGCCTTACCTTGATATTTACTTTTTTTCGCAGCGATAAAATGAGTGATGATGTATCCTGTGCCAATGTCATTCTCTTTTCCAACTCACTGTCTATCAAACTATTATCTGTTACAGGAAAATCAGCATGGTGTACAGATGCCAGCGCAAACCGGCCAGATACTTTATTCAGGTTATCAAAAAGCCAATCCGCAAAAAATGGCGCAATGGGGGCAATCAGGCGGCTGATGGTTTCCAAACATTCGTATAAAGTTTGATAAGCGCTAATTTTA
>JANMDL010000784.1:0-14665 GCA_031376295.1 Chitinophagales bacterium | reverse complement strand
CTGCAACAATTTTGTATTGCCGCATGTATGTTTTAAAAATGGCATTTTCTGAACTGTCCTTTCCACCTACCACATGCATAAAATTTTTCATCCATGCTTTGTCCTGCAGCGATTGTACCGGTGATTGCTGCGCCTGTTCATATTGTTTAATTTTTTCCAGGTACTGGCTTACTTCGGTACCCGATACTGCTGCAAGGCGGCCAATAGGTACCAATGGCACAAAAGTACCGGGTTCGCAGGCCAGCATATTGTCGGATGCGGGCCAGCCAAATGTGGGTACCAGGTCCATCCTGTCTGTCAGCGGGTTGGCCTCATTTATTTTATAATCAGGATAACTGATGCCACGTCCGATGATAAATACATATTTGGGTTTTATGGTAAACTGCTGGTTGGCATAGCGGATGAAATCCCTGATTGCAACAGGATTGTTTTTAACACCATAACCAAACTGATCAATCAGTTCCCCTATAGAAATTGTTTTTGTATTAAAGCTGCCGCCTGCAATGCTGCTGCGGTACTGGCGGTATTGCTCCACAAAGTTTACACCGCTGCCATTATCGTACAAAAGCGGGCTGCTGATAATAATATAAGTACCCTGGTTGGCAGCCTGGCCAAAATTGGTAAAGGTTTTACTGGTGAGAGTAGCAATGCCATTGATATTGGTTGGTGCAAGGCTTATCATATTAAACTTGCGCACTGCATCTGCCGAAGGTGGCAGCACAATTTTTACTTTGCCCGGGGTAGATATATCACAGGTATATCTCAGTCCGTTATTTATATCGTACAGTAATGGCGCCACACCACCATGATCAAAATTATCAATTACTAAGTAGTTACCCGATGCGGAAGCTGCCAGTTCGAAATACCAGCTTTTGGAGTTATTAAAATCAAACCTTGCAGGATAGGTTACTGAAAAATCACTCACCACAACCCTGTCAGTTGGGTTGGAGCTGGTGCCGTTTATTTGTACCGGTAAATTGGTAGGGCTTTGCAGTAAAGACAGGGAAAGATTATTAACCGTTTTTTTAAGATAGTTGAAATAAGGCATTGCCTCATCCAGCACCACATTGTTGTAAAACTTCATCTGCAGGTTGCGGGCATTTAAGGCATTACCGGCAGCGCCTACACTTACTGATACGCTATTGGGTGGTCCGGCCTGGTACACATTCATCTTATCCATATCAACAGAAAGTGCACAGCAGGGAAAAACGTCGCCGCTTGTCCAGCCCTCCCCACTATCAAAAGAAGAAGAGTAAACATATTCGCCCAATACGGCTGCATAGCCCCTGTTCTGCAGGTTTTTATAATGCACTTCGTAACGGCGCATAAAATAAGGGTCAGCAGTCATAGCCCCCGGTGGCAACACTGCACCGGTACCGTAACGCAGGTTGGCGCTGGCACTGTTAATGGTTAAAAAATAGGCCGATGTATCAGAAAAAAGACTGAAGTTTTCCTGCAACTGAAAATCTATATCCCGGTACAGGTCCTTTTCTTTTTTACCGTCGTTGGCTTCTCCCCAAAACTCCAGGTAGTCTGATGACCCCATTGCACCCGTGGGTACAGAAGTGAACATACGCACCTGCTGGCCATTGCGCCACAACTGAAAATGCTGCACCTGTGTGCCACCCAGGCCCGCCGCAGCAACTGCAGGCTGACCGATACGGCAAATACCGTCTTTACCCACTTTAAACTTATAGTAGGTTTTGCTGTAGTCTATCCAGCTATTGCCCAACTGGCCATAACCAGCCATTGCAACCAAAACAAACAGGGGTAATAATAATTTCTTTATCATATCAAAGTCAATTGATTGTATTAATGTTTTACTGGTTTTCTTTTTTACCTAAATTAATAAGCAATGAAAAAATATGTGAGTACAGGGGTTGCGACTGGTTGGCCAGGTTGCTGAATGCATAGTCGAGCGTAATGCCGCCAAACTTAAAACCAGCACCGGCACTGGGCTGGTATATCCATACTTTTTTTTGATTGAGTGTATCCTTATCGGCTAATGCCCTTTGAAAGTTGGTGATACCTGCTCTTACAAAAAACACGTCTTTAATATTGGCTTCGAGGCCTACATGGGGGTCGATGCTGATGGGGTTGCTGCTGATGATGGTATTTCTTTTGCCATCAAAAGTAAAATCTAAATTGGCCTCGGCCAGTAATTGTACCGAATTGCCCAGCCTGAAATTGTATCCACCACCCAATATCAACCGGGGGGCTGTAATTTCATTAGACTTAACAGGAATATCATTTTTTGTGAGGTACAGTACTTCTTTTTCCTTTTCGGTAAATTTGAACGACCATGAGTTGAAGGTGGTGGTAACATCCCTGGCTACCAGGCCAAGGTTCCAGCGGCCCGATTTTATCTGCACACCGGCATCCAGCCCAAAGCCCCAGGCGGTGGCAAAGCTGCCTACTTTGCGGTGTATAATCTTGGCATTGGCACCAAAGCTGATGGTGCGGTTTTCAGTTTCCTTAAATTTTTGAGCAAAGGAAAAAATGAAGGCATAATCAGCAGAAGAGAATTTTTGAATATTGTTGTAATTGATGCTGCCATCCGGCTCCACCAAAAAAAGTGTATTGGGTATATCATCCACGGCAAAGCGCAAAAGCGAAAAACCAAGCACCCTTTTATTGTCCTGCACGGGCAGTGCCAGGGTAGCATAATCATATTTGGCAATATCGCTGAAATAACTGGCGTGCATCAGGCCAAGTGAGGGGTTGTCTTTTACACCCGTAAGGCCAGCCGGATTCCAGTACCCCGCAGTGGCATCTTTTACCGAGGCTACCTGGGCACCTCCCATGGATAGCCCCCTTGCACCGGCGCCAATGTTTAAAAATTCGTTGGAATATTTTCTGAACTGACTGAAACCTGTTACCGGCAATACCAGTAACATTATTAATAAACCTGCCAGGCTACGTCTCATATTTAATACCAGTTAATTATTGTTTTAAAACCACTATCCTCAAAAACGCATATTTTAGGTATAAATTGTACCAATTACCACTCCTTTAATGCGTTACTGCCGCAAATTTAACTCATATATAGCCGAAATAAGGTTAATTGCCACCCTTATTTACGGTATTTACTCTATAATAGACCTGCCCTGACAGCAAAAGGCTGCATTTTTTCTTTTGTGATTAACCCTTGCCTCATAAAGGAGTATGGTTTTGTTTAATCTGCTGCCCGGCCATTGCGCTGTATGAGGTAAACAGCCCCGTTCAATTTTTCGCCTCAATCCTGTACATTTGCACATAAATTAATACAGTATATGAGTAAAATAACGGTAGCCAACCCTGTTGTGGAATTAGATGGCGATGAAATGACCAGGATCATCTGGAAGTTTATTAAAGATAAATTAATACTGCCCTACCTGGAAGTACCCATACAGTATTACGACCTTGGGATGGAATACCGTGATGAAACCAACGACCAGGTTACCATTGATGCGGCCAATGCCATAAAAGCCTGCGGTGTAGGCATTAAATGTGCTACTATTACTCCTGATGAGGCCAGGGTAAAGGAATTTAACCTGAAGCAGATGTGGAAAAGCCCCAATGGTACTATCCGCAATATACTTGATGGCACTGTGTTTAGAGAGCCGATTGTAATGAGCAATGTACCACGCCTTGTTACCAACTGGACAGCCCCTATTATTGTTGGCCGCCATGCTTTTGGCGACCAGTACCGTGCTACTGATACGGTTATAAAAGGCAAGGGCAAGCTCACCATGACTTTTACCCCCGAAGATGGTGGTGAAGCACAGGTGTTTGAAGTGTATAATTTTAAAGGCGATGGTGTGGCCATGAGTATGTACAATACTGATGAGAGCATTATGGGTTTTGCCCGCAGTTGCTTTAATATGGCGCTCACCAAAAAATGGCCGCTGTATCTTTCTACCAAAAATACGATTCTTAAAAAATACGATGGCCGCTTTAAAGATATTTTTGAAGACATTTATCAAAATGAATTTAAAGCTGCTTATGAGGCGGCAGGTATTGTGTACGAACACCGCCTGATTGATGATATGGTGGCCAGTGCCCTTAAATGGAACGGCAACTTTGTATGGGCCTGCAAAAACTACGATGGTGATGTGCAGAGCGATACAGTAGCGCAGGGTTTTGGCTCACTGGGTTTGATGACATCTGTACTTATTACGCCTGACGGCAACACCATGGAGGCAGAAGCTGCACATGGCACTGTTACCCGCCACTACAGGGATCACCAGGCTGGTAAGCCTACCAGCACCAACCCCATTGCCTCTATTTTTGCCTGGACGAGGGGCCTCGCCTTCAGAGGCAAGTTAGACGGCAACCAACCGCTGATTGATTTTTGCCTGGCACTGGAAGCTGTATGTGTTGAAACAGTAGAAAGCGGCAAAATGACCAAGGATCTTGCAGTGTGCATTCATGGTAATAAAGTTACCCACGGTGAGCATTACCTGTACACCGAGGAATTTTTAGATGCCATTGATGAGAACCTGAAAAAGAAAATGGGCTTGTAAGATATACCCATGAAGATAAAGACAGACCCGGCGATGAGCCGGGTTTTTGTTTTGGGTGAGGGTATCGCAAAGAGCGCAGGGATTACGCAGAGAGCGCAATGGATAATCATATGTTTACTGCTAACTTTTTACTTGCCGATGCGCCTGGCCTTAACAATTAATGATTCTGATTAAAATATTATTTAGTTTGCACATAATTAAGGCAACAATTAATCAAATGAAATCTTTACGGTACTTATTAATCATTTTGGCTTTTGTAACCTGCTGTGGTGCATCGGGGCAGATAAAAACCACCAGTACCACAGGGCAGGCATGGTTTGCTTTTTTTAACCAGACCAGGCTGAGCGATAAATGGGGCTTGTGGGCAGATGTACACCTGCGTACAAGGGAAGATTATTTTTCTAACCTGTCGCAGGGTATTTTGCGGCTGGGCGGCACTTATTACCTCAACGACAATACCAAGCTCACTGCTGCTTATGCTTTTGTAAACCAGTTTCCATCGGGCAGCACCAGCATTTCAGTGCCCGAACACCGGCCCTGGCAGCAAATTCAGTGGCATACCAATTACCCCAAAATGAAGCTGATGCAATGGTTCAGGCTGGAGGAGCGCTGGCGCAGAAAATTAAAGAACTCCAATGAACTGGCGGATGATTACAGTTTTAATTTCAGGCTGCGGTACAATATACTTACACAGTTTCCGCTGAGTAAAAAAAGATTTCAGCCGGGTACTTTTTCTTTTGTACTGAGCAATGAGGTGTTCATCAATTTTGGCAAACAGATAGTGTACAACACATTTGACCAGAACCGTTTTTTTGCCGGGTTTCATTACCATGTAAATAAACGTGACAACTTACAATTTGGGTATATGAATGTGTTTCAGCAACTGGCAGCAGGCAACCAATACCGGAGCATCAATGCCATGCGGTTGTTTTACTTTCACCAGTTGGATTTGAGAAAACCGGCTGTGAAAAAATAGAACACTGTATGTTACTTTTGTATTACAAATACTAAAATAATTTTTTTGTTTATTTACACAACAATTAAATATGAATAAAAAATATTTCTCTTTGCTCATGCTTTTAATCGCATTGGCGTATCACACAAAAGCACAGCGCACAGCCGATTCCACTGCTACTGCCAACACCTTAAACGCATTGCTGACTGTTTGCAAAAACGTTGATTTTGCCGACCCCCAAACTACCAGTAAAGGTATGTTTTACAAAGCGGCCCAATACATTGTTTACCGGGGGGCTGATAAAAAAAGAGCCTGGAAAACATTTGCCAATTACAGCAAAGCAGCAGATAAAAGAGCAGTAGATGAGGTTTGCATCCGCATTAATGAAACCATCAACCGTGACAGCAGTTACCGCATTGTGCAATATCTTTCCCAAAAAGAATCGGAAGGCACCTGGCATATATTGATAGTGCGCTATCAACAAAAAGGGGAAGAGAAAGAGGCTGCCTTTGCTTTTTTAAAAATAGGCAAGCGTTTTGCCCTTGGCGATATTGACTGATTAGAGCTCTTTTATAAATCGGCATTATTAGGTGCTGCTTCGGTCTGACGGATCCCAACCTGCGGTCGGGACCACGTACCGACCGGCAGCAAAAAGCCCCTTTAACTGAATCGTACTGAATTATGAAAGAGGTCTACTGCTTAATGAGTGCAGCCACTTCCTTAATACTCACCGGCAACTGCTTATCATCCAGCTCCAGCACTATTAAATAGCCATCGGCCCCGCCCTCTTTTTTTACCGCATTTACCAATAGTTGCTGGTTGCTTTCAGTACGTTTACCGGCAGCATTCCAAATTTCCTTTGTACACAGGCAGCCCAGCGTGGGTGTAAGCGGCCAGTAGCTGGCGCCCTTGTAATAAGCAGGGTCAACAGTGGTGCCGTGTGCAATGGTTTCGGTACGGCCTGCTTCAGATGCGTAGTAGCTGCCCATTAGTGGAAAATAATTGCGGCAGGCTGCAGGCAGTAACTGTTTGTATACATCAGCCGTCCATGCAGTATCAATAATAGTACTGTCTGCCATAAAGTTAGCAACAGTTGTTTCGTAAGGCATCATCAACTGAATATTGGGCGTAGGGCCAATAAAATTACTGGTAGATACGGCAAAACCCTGCATACGAAAAATGCCCTGCGGCGTATTGCCATTGGTAAGATAAGTTGGCAGGTTGGTGATGCTGCGGGCTAATTGCGGCACATAAAAAATGCCGCCTTTGTCATCTTTTACAAAATTACCGGTACTGTCCCTCACAATTACAATACCCGGATAGTTTCTGTTTTTGCGCTGCAGGCTGTACACTACCCTTTTGCCCGGTAAAAATTGATTGCTGAAGAGTACCGGTAGCATTTTTTTCACCACCGTATAATTATCAGCAGCCCTGTTTGCTAAAAGCATTTTTAAAATTGGGTTTTCCTGCTGACCGGGAAATTGCTTGTCTGTTTCTTTTTTAAGTGCAGCGGCAGAAACAATGCTGCCACTGCTGCGCAGGTATTCGCTGCACATGGCAAATATTTTCGCATCTGTTGTCAACAGTTTTAATGCTGCTACCTGCTTTGTAAATTCTTTGCTGTAATTGGTATAGCAAAGCTCCAGCAATGCCCGCTGAAAGCTGGTGGTTCTTTTTTCTATCCCAATAAAGGCTGCATTTATTTTTTCCTTTACCCAGGGCTGTTTGTACTGCATCAGCTCAATGGCCCAAAAAGCGCCCCGCCAGTCATCCTCGGTACTGTCAGTAAGTTCGCCCCTAAGGTATTTATCAATGCTGTTTTTAAAAACATTCTGCTCAAACTGCTTTCTGCCTGCCTGCGAAGCAAATTTAAAATACACTGCCGTATCCTGTGCCATACATGTACCTGCGCACAACAGCACACACACCCATGCAGCAGTTATCTTTTTTACCATACAATTTCTTCGTTGAAAATTACCCCTGCAGCTTAACGCCATAAGCAAGGTCGCCCGCATCGCCCAGGCCGGGTACAATATAGCCTTTGGCCGTCAGTTCATCATCCACATCGCCACACCAAATAGTGGCTTTTGGTTCGGCACGGCTCACATACTCAATACCCACCGTGCAGGCAATGGCGCACACAATGTGCAGTTCTTTAAACTCACCTTCGTCACGCAAAAAACGGATTGTTTTAACTAACGAAGCACCCGTAGCCAGCATAGGATCGCTGATGATGACCACCCTGTTCTCTATTTCGGGGCTGGCCATGTATTCCAGTGCAATATCAAAACTTCCATCAATATTGTGCTTGCGGTATGCACTTATAAAGGCATTATCGGCCTGGTCGAAATAATTGAGCAAGCCATTGTGCATGGGCAGGCCGGCTCTTAAAATGGTGGCCAGTACAGGCTGGTACTTTAACGATTTGCAATTGGCAATCCCCATTGGCGTGGTAATCTCCCTGTCTTCCCACTCAAGCCCCTTGCTTATTTCGTAAGCGGCCACTTCGGCAATACGCTCCAGGTTGCGGCGAAAGCGCATTCTGTCGGCCTGTATAGTTGTATCCCTTAACTCACCCACCCAATTGCTTATTAATGAATGCTGCTCACTTAAATTGATAACCATAGCTGTACATTTTTACCCAACAAAACTATATGCTTATATTGATAAATGAAAATTTAGTGGCTTGGCAACACCCAAACCGGGATTAAAAGCCCCGAAGCCGGGTTTAAGAACAGAAAATTTTAGCTTCGGAACACCATCACCGGAGTTAAAAGCCCCGAAGCCGGGGTTAGGAAGAGGAAGTTTGGCGTGCAGAACACCAAAACAGGAGTTAAAAACCTCAACATCGGGGTTCGGAAGTACAAAGTCAGAGTTAAAAACCCCATTATCGGGGTTCGGAAGACTATTTTGCGCTTTTTGTATGTGAAATATCGTGCCTCACCTCCTATCCTCCTCTCCCGGGGAGAGGAGACAATCCCGAAGACCATAGCGGAGTCTTCGCTACAACGTTGTGCATACAGTAGCGATTTACAGTGTACTGTTTTGTCTCGTCATGCCGATTGCCGCAGGCGAGGCATCTGCTGTGTTGGGTTGCGGTGTGCAACAGGTTAGTGCAGATGCCTCGCTACGCAATCGGCATGACAATACAAGAGAGAATGAGGTTTTTGGGTAGCAGGGTGCTGGTTGAATAAAAAAACCAGCCCGAAGGCTGGCCATAAGCTTGTTAATCGTTGTATCTGTATCAATTGGTGCTTTTGGGCAGCAGCCCCGGCAGCACTTCCACCAGTTCCCCCGCAAGGCGGTAAAACAGCAGCATATTGCTGCGGTCGTGGCAGTCCCAGTCGTCGGCAACATTACCGCTCATACTGGCATTAAACAATTGCCAAAGCGCTTCTTTGGCCACATCGGGCGGGTAAAACAAAATAAAATTACTGATAACTTCTGCAGCGTGAAGTGCTGCGGCCTCTGCGGGCAAACTAATGTTGTTCGTTTGACCACCGTTCTTTTTTGGTTCTGACATAACTAAAAAATTGAAACGTAAAAAAAAAAGGGCAGGTCACCGTCAGAACCCTACTGCAGTGCAATAGAAAAACTCCGGGACTTTCACCCGTGTGCCTGCCCAATAACTTTAGAGGAAAGTTGCACTTCATGATTATAAATTTGTAAGATTCCGACTTTGTAAAGATAAAGCTTTTTGCTGCTACACTACCGGTAGCCGCTAAAAATATTGGATTGCAATAAAATATTTGTACTTTAGCACTGCTAGCGGCCGGATCAGCATTGCGATAGCCTTAAATACCAATATTCAATAACAATTTTTTGGCGATTAAAAAAAGGGATTTTTCCTGTTTTTTGGGTGGAATGGATGGAGTAAGTTTACACTTGTGAAATTGTATTGGTGACACTAGAAATTTGGAAGCTATTGAAAAAACGACAGATGAAACAATTAATAATCAACAAGTTACAAAATGTGGATACCGGAAGGGGTGTCCGACAATACAAATGTTGGGCGTAATTTATTGAACAACAAAAACGGGAATAACACCGAAATCCCCAAAATCAGGTGGCGGATACTGAAAAGCCAATGAGTAAGTCTTAATTTTAAAAATTGTAATATAATGACAGAAATTTTAGAAGTTGAAATGCCAACCGTAACTAAAACCTCTAATTTAAACTCAAAAGTGGAGTTGATAGAAGTAATTAGTAACGAAATTGAAATGGCTGCACCAAATGGTGGAAAATGCCCACATTGCAAAGATGGTTACCTTTATTGGCACAGAGAGGGAAGTCACGGAAAGCAATACTACAAGTGCGGTAAGTGTGGAAGCGAAGTGCTTGCTTGACAATTTTAGGTAAGCATAAATGACTAATTAGTAGAATTTATGCTTACCTTTTGCCAATCAATAAAATAAAAATATTTATAATCAAACAAATTTTGCTTTTCTATTTTTAACCAAACAAATATTTGAGAGTCTAGGCTACAAAATATTATAATTCGTACAGATTAATTTGAATACTTTAAAGTAAATATCCATACATGTAGGAAAATTGGAAATAACAAATAGCAAGAAAGGCTACCGGAGGTTTAGTTCAACACGGGTTTGCCAAAATTGGGGCATAAGTACTAAATTTGAGCATTGGAATTCTAATGAACATTTGTGCTAAGATGAACATTTGGAATTCTAAACCCCAACTTCGGCAAGCCCAAAACCGTTAGCGGCAATTTGACACCCACTATGTTTACAAAACGACAATTAATAATAGCAGTATGTGTGACAATTCTTATTGCTTTATTTGCATTTTTTCTTTTCCCCTATTTAATAACTCAAAAATCTTGGGCTTGGACATTTAATGATGACACAGGAGTAATAGGAGACACAATTGGTGGTATTGTTGGCCCTATTGTTGGTTTTATTGGAGCGGTTTTAACTTTTTTGGCATTTTTTATTCAGTATCAAGCAAATAAAATACAAATAAATGCACTAAAAGAACAAAAGGAATCAAGTAAACAAAGTGATAGACAAAATAAAATTCTACAAATAGAAAACAATTTCTTTGAACTCTTAAAAATTCACAGAGAAAATGTCAAAGAAATGGACTATAGAAGAAACGAAGGAAGAAATGTTATAGTAAAAATATTAAACGAGTTTTATGAAGTTCTCGAAGATGTACAAAAAGCAAACATTATCCGTGAAAACAAATTAGATGAACAAGACTTAGCAAATGTATCTTACTTGATAATGTTCTTTGGAGTTGACGAATCTGTTCAAGACACATTAGAAAATCGATTTTTTCAGCACTATGGAAATTTAAGTGACAAAATTCTAGAAATTATTAAAGAACTTAGGAAAAAGCAATCTCCAATTTCTCAAGACAAATATTACTATAACGGACACCAATCAAGACTCGGACATTACTTCAGACATTTTTTTAGAACTGTAAACTTTATTCACGAAGATGAAATATTAAATCAGGCTGAAAAAGAAAAATATATCAAACTTTTAAGGACGCAACTTTCTACCCACGAACAAGTTTTGTTTTTTTTCAATTCAATTTCTGACTTAGGTTTACCTTGGGAACTTGGAACGAATGTACTGCCAGAAAATAAGTTAATTACTAAATATCATTTAATTAGAAATGTACCATTAGGTTTTATGTATGGTTTTAATCCAAAGAGATATTACCCTAAAATTGAACTAGAGAATGATTTTGAAATTAGACTATAAACTGCCGCTAACATGAACTGGCAAGTGGGGCTAGCAAAGCAAACTTCGACTAAGTGCAAATCCAAAATTCAGTTCGGGCTGGACAAGCAAACATCAACTTAAGTACAAAATTTCAACAATAATTTTTTAATTTAGCATCAGTAACGGGCAGAAGGAATAATAATATCCCACCTGCTGCAATATCTGATTGGTGTATTTTTAGCAAGTGACAGCTTACGACTAACTGAGACTAAGTGAAAAACCAAGACAGATTAAGAAAAAATAAATCACATGAAATCATTTCTCATTTTTATTGGCGGTTTCGTTGCAGGAATATTAGCAACTTCCCTGCTTTTGTACTTAATTTCTACTGCAAACAAATCTAATGACGGCTTAATCGGTCTTACGAAATTTTCTGCAAAAGGAGAATGTATACCTACCAAAACAGAGCTTGAAATTTTTCAAGTTGTTGAGCCTAACATGGCTTTAGCAGAAACAGGTAAATACCCTGACAGAATAATGGTTTTGCTTATCAACTATGATAGCAAATCTTATTATGACAATCAAAAGATAATTGTACCAGCAAAAAAATGTGCAAGGCAAATAGGCACATACCAATACAGGACAAGAATAGGAATTGACAAAACCGTTCCTGCTGTTGTCATTGAGTAATAGTAAATATCAAAAGCCACAGAAATGGAAGCACTGCTCTTTATGCTTTTTGCAATAGTAATATTTATATTTAAGCAAGTGGCTTTTGAACACAACCGAAAACAAAGACGTGACTACTACCGCAATGACTATCTGAAATCCGACGCATGGAAGAGGAAACGTTATGTTGTATTGAAAAGAGACAATTGGCGTTGCGTATTTTGTGGTGGTCGGGCAACACAAGTTCATCATAAAAAATACGCAAAGTATAATATTGGGAAAGAACCAATTGAATGGCTTGTTTCAGTATGCAAATCTTGCCATGACAAACAACATAATTAACATAGTGAGAATGCCGAACGCACAATATTCCCGTCCCTCCAAGGTCTTCATAGCGTGGCCATGTGCGCTGGCATGAGCCCCCTGCCCATAAAAGCCTTCTGGTTTGGCAAGGTTAAGCTTGCAAACAAATGAATGGCTATTTACATAATGTGTATATTTGATGGGGGGATGTGGTTTTTTAACAAACTGACGATAAAGGTGATTTTAAGGAGACATAAATCAACTAGGAAATTAGAAATGGAACCAACTTTTAGATGTGGAACGAGAAAAGCTATTGACGAGTTAGCAGAAGAACTAAATCTGCCTAACGAAGAATGGATGCAAGATTGGCCAATAGAAGTTTTAATCCCTGCAGATATTGAAAAATATATTGAACATTACAAGAAATTAGCTGATGACGATAAAAAGTTTGTTTTAATGGAAGGAATATTGGATGCAACAGAAATTCAATCATCTGAAGAACTACATATAAAATATTGGAATAGAGTAAGAAAAATTTTAGAACAAGACTTTGCAATTCATTAGTATACAATACATACTTATGCATGTTTTGACACAGAGGCTAATGAAGATTGTTATAGACTAACGCCTGCTATGAGAGAACTTTGGGAAGAAAATTCTAAATCAAAAAACTGAAATCAATACAGATTACATCAGCCGTAACGGGTTGCAAGCTTCCCGTCTTCCGTACCACCGGGGTCTTCATAGCGTGGCCATTTGCGCAGGCATGAGACCTTGGCGGAGGAACAGTACCAGCGGTTCATGTAAAGCCAGCCAAAAGAAAACTACTATTCATGAATGTTGCTGACGTTATTGGCTGCTAAGCGAACGCTGCTATCATTTTCCAAAATCATTCAGCAGTCTCATGCGATAGGCATTCATTGCTGTACTACCCAATTTTTGCAGTAAGCGGTAATTTACAACAATACCAACGGGAGCTCCAATAATGGGTACAAGCTGGGCCATTTTAGCCAGGTCAATATAATCCCTGTATTCCTGCTGAAAATTACGCCAGTCAAACTGGTTAATATCTTCCGGAAGCGTTTTACTATGTTCAGGCCAATTCTCTATTTTCAAAAAGATTTCCCTTCTGTGCGCATGACTGGAAAATGCCAGCTCGAAAATATGCAATATAAACACCCTTTCCCTGTAATCATTTACATCAAAACCATACAATGAAGCAATGTCGAACAACAATTTAATTTTAATGCCAATCAAAATGGGGAAATCGGCAAGGCCTAAGAGTATTCCTCCTGCCCCGGTTATCCCTCCTTCAATGGCTGCCGTATTTTTATAGTTTTTGATCCTTTCGCTGATAATGGCTTCCCGAACTTCAAGCGGTTTATCCTGTATTGGCTCCGGGGTTGTGTACTTCGACCCGAATAAAACGCCCTTTATCATTTGTTTAATGGCAGTTGTTATGGCTACATGAACTTTTTCCGGTATCCAGGAATTTACTTTTGTTTGTATTCGTTTCGATAATTTATTCAGTAACGATGGCCTGCTCATCATCACCTTCCTCCATACCTGCATTTGAGCAGCAGCATATTTTTCGTAATTGTCCATGATAAAATAGTTGTGCAGCACCGAAGTTAATGAGTAATCACAACAATGAGGTGCTGACAAAGCATTTCGTACCACTGTGTCTTCACGGCGTGGCCATGTGCACGGGCATGAGACCCTGGTGCAGATAAGAACATATACCAGTGTAACAGCCGGCAAGGCTATTTTTATTTTTAACATACTATTTTGTAATTTTTTACTTTAATTGTGTAAAATTTATCCCGGCATGAACAGGTATCTCCCCGTTATTACAGCAGCAATAGTACTTATGGCCTGCAATTCAGGCACTAAAACAGAAGAGAAGGAAAAAGCCAGTTACGAAAAAGCAAAGGAAACACTGGAAGAAAAAGAAAAAAAGAACCCTGCCGGTTTTATTACAGCGAGCTGCCGTGACAGGGGCAACCTCATAGGGCAAACGGTGATAAAAATTACCCTCAACAGCAAAGCCACTGTGGCTAAATATAAAGACATTGAAATAGAGCTTTCTTTTTACAGCGAAACTGGTGCATTATTGCAAAAAGACGTAACCACCATATATAAAACCCTTGCCCCCGGCGAAACAATTACGGAAAAGAAAAAACAATATACCCCCAAGCAAACAGACAGCATCGGGCTGAAAATAGTAAGCGCAAAAAATGCGTCCCCGGAATGAGGACGCATCTTATAACATTGCCAGTTTTAAAAACTGCTGGCGACTGAAATGATAACTTCGCTTAATTATTGCAATTAGCATCTAAACACTCATACCGCTTTCCGGAGAAGCAAAACTTGCTCCAATTTGATGGTGGAGCTATTATGTAGCAAATACTTAACAGATCGCTGCTGGGTACACACCTGCACCCCGGGCCAATCTCATACTTACCGCCCATAATTTTTTTCATTTCCTTGCTCTGTAATTTTTTCATTTTTTTGTTTTTAGATGTTATGCTGCCATCTGCAAA
>JANMDL010000768.1:0-2625 GCA_031376295.1 Chitinophagales bacterium | reverse complement strand
CAAACACAGTTTTTGGGGCAGGTTGAAATACATGGTCTCCCCGGGGGCATTGATAGATCTTATAGCTATCGTTCCATCTTACCTGCATGCAATTATCGGACTTGACTTAAGGATGTTGCGGATGCTTCGCCTTCTCCGGTTTCTCAGGCTGTTCAGGCTAACGGCCTACCTGAAATCCGCCCACATGATGGCCAATATTTTCAAAAGAAGGATCAATGAGCTGGGATTGAGTCTTGTGCTGGTTGTTTTCCTGATCATCATTTCATCCTGCATCATGTATTTTGCTGAGCACCTTACTCCTTCTGAGGCAGAAAGTAAATTCACAAGCATACCGGCTACCATCTGGTGGTCGGTGGTTACACTCACCACTACCGGCTATGGCGACATGTATCCACTGACACAAATCGGAAAAGCCATGGCAAGTGTGATCATGCTGACAGGTGTGGCCTTCTTTGCATTACCAGCCGGTATCATTACAGCAGGGTTCCTTGAAGAGTTCAGAAAAACAAGGAAAAATAAAAAACATACATGTCCTCATTGCGGAAAGGAAATAGAAATTGACGACGAACATGACGAACATAAAGACGAACACTAAATGCCGAAAAAAACCGGGCAGAAAACTACCCGGTAATAAAATGCATACTTAACGATTTTATCAGAATGGTTTCTTTGGTTTCAACTGATATTTCTCTTCATACCTTTCATTGAGTTGTTTTTGCTTATCGTCAAGGTTTATTTTACGTCCCTGTATAAATGCATCCGTCACATTATTGGTACTCATATCCAGTATATCCCCGGAACTGATAATGATATTGGCATCTTTACCCACTTCAATACTTCCTGTCTTGTCGGCCACTCCCATAATTTTTGCCACATTTAAAGTTATAGCAGCCAATGCTTCTTCTTTGGTTAACCCATAAGTGACGGCAGTACCTGCATTGAAGGCAATATTACGGCCACGGGTCTGGTTATCATCATCTGAAATGGCAAACAACACTCCTGCTTTTTGCAGTATCGCTGCGGTTTTATAAGGCTGGTCCACATCATCGTCGGTGGTAGTTGGCAGACTGTGCATTTGCTGAAGGATCACGGAAACATTATGCTGTTTTAATAAAGCAGGTATCTGCCAGCTTTCACTACCGCCTACGATCACCACGTCAAAGCCAAACTCTTTTACAAAATCTAATGCTACCAGCATCTGCTTTACCGTATTGGCATGCACATAGAACTTCTGGTTTTTTGTAAACAGGTTTTTTACTGCTTCATACTTCAGGTTTGTTTCATCATGTGTGGTTACAGAATTGTATGCTTTTGCTTCTCTGAAGAATGCTTTGAGTTTTTCAATTTGTTCAAGACCTTCTTTTACCGGGTCGCTTTCTGCGCCTGCATTCGGACCACCGGGTCTGCCGCCACCCCCTCTTCCAAAAGTTGGGCGGGGCATTAGTGTTGGCATATAAAGATGCATCCCTTCATCTGTTTTCAAAGAAGCATCGGTCCATGTCCATGCATCCAGTTGCACAACCGATGATGAACCAGCAAGGAAACTTCCCTGTGGAACGATATTGGCCATCAGGATTCCATTTGATCGCAATGTATTGATGACTTTTGAATCTGTGTTATAAGCAACAATGGACCGGACATTAGGATTCAGATCGCCAATCTCCCGAACGTCGTTGGAAGCCCTTATTGCGTTGGTTTCTATAAGACCTAATGATGAAGTTGGCAGGATAATGCCCGGGTAAATATGTTTGCCATTAACATCAATCACTTTTGCATCTTTAAAATCTGACGCCACCATCGGGCCGGCATAGGTTATCTTGCCTTTTTCCATTATCACCACAGCATTGGTGATCACTTCTCCGTTTCCTTTGTGAAGGGTGCCGTTATAAAGGACAACGGTTTGTGACTGATCCGGAGCAGGCAACACATTCGACTGCGGATAAGCAGACATTAATGCTCCGCTTAAGATAAAAGCCATAAATATTTTTTTCATCTGGATAAATTTTAATTGTTATCAATATCATCTGAATCAATCACAAGCAATCCATGAGTATGACCATGGTCGCTGCATGTATGCATTATCTGATAAGATGGTTGTGCCGGAATGGTTGGTGCTCCACCTCTTTTTTCTCCTGTTAATTTTTTTACCAGTCTTGTTCTTTCCGCATCCACTTCTTTTTGCAGTTGTTCATCTTTCTGCCTGTCAAAATAAACAGTGCCATCAACAATCGTATATAATGATTTTGCATAAATGCTCAGCGGGTTATCACTCCAAACCACCACATCTGCGTCTTTACCCACTATTAAACTTCCAACCTTGTCATTTACCCGTAGCATTTTTGCAGGATTAATTGTTACCAGGTCTAATGCTTCTTCGGGGCTTAATCCGCCATACTTAATTGTTTTTGCCGCTTCCTGGTTCAGGCGTCTTGCCATTTCCGCATCATCAGAATTGATGGCAACATTCAAACCCACTTTGTGCATGATGGCCGCATTATAAGGAATGGCATCTTCCACTTCCACTTTATAGGCCCACCAGTCAGAGAAAGTTGAAGCATTGGAGCCATGCTTCAGCATTTTATCTGCCACTTTATATCCTTCCAGTATATGTGTGAATGTATTTAC
>JANMDL010000743.1:0-2379 GCA_031376295.1 Chitinophagales bacterium | reverse complement strand
CGCCTGGCATTGGCAGCAAAAGATTACAGCAAAGCCATTGATTATTACCAGCAGGCTGCAAAAGATGCCCATGAAGAGGCATTTAAAGAAGAATTGGCGACTGCATATTTGCTGTCGGGACAAAAAGAAAAAGCAACTGAATTAACAAAAGCAGTAATTACTGAACTGGATAAGAATGCCCGGGCTGCTGATGCAGATGAAAGCATTGGCCACTATGCCGACAGGGAGCTTGCTTATGCTTATCTTTTAATTAACAACTTTGATAAGGCACTGGAACATGCCCTGCTGGAATACAACCGCCGCCCCAAAAACATTGAAGTGAATGAAACCCTTGCCTGGATGTATTATAAGAAAGGTCAAGCGGCCAAAGCCCTGCCTTACCTTGAAACCGCATTAATTACCAGGAGCAAAAACCCAACGCTCTTGTGCAGGGCAGGATTGATTTATGCAAAAACCGGAGATGCAATACATGCCGGGAAATTTTTGAGGGAGGGATTAAAGGACAATCCGAATATTGATGAACTGCTAAAGGCAGAAGCGATACAGGTGCAGAAGGGGCTGTAATGCCGCACAGCAAATTGCCGAACGTTTTTTTACAGGATAGTGTGTCATAATAAAAATCACAACATGGTTATTACTGCTCCGGCTGCTAAAAAAATTCTGCTGCTGATGGCTGTGCTGCTTTCTGCACACAGCGTTTTTGCACACAGCATCAACTATGCTTTGGAAAATGCACCCGCAACAGAGGTAGTATGGTTCTATACAAAACTGGGCTTCACCCATATCATCCCGCAGGGTTTCGATCATATCCTTTTTATAACGGGGCTTTGTTTACTAAGCCCCAAAATAAAACCCATGCTTTGGCAGGCCACTGCTTTTACAGTGGCACATTCCATTACACTGGCACTGAGTATGAAAAATATTATTGTGGTACCCGGCCCGGTAGCAGAGCCCATCATTGCGCTTTCGATTGTGTTTGTGGCTGCTGAAAATATGCTCATCAGTCAACTAAAACCATGGCGGGTGGCAGTGGTCTTTCTTTTTGGCCTTATCCATGGAATGGGCTTTGCCAGTGCATTAAACGAAGTTGGCCTGCCCAACGGGAAATTTCTCACTTCTATACTTTCCTTCAACCTGGGGGTGGAGCTTGGCCAGGTGGCAGTAATTGCAACCCTTTTTTCACTGCTGATATATCCCTTTAAAAACAAACCCTGGTACAGGAAAAGAATTGTGTATGGCTTATCTGCCTGTATTGCCCTGATAGCTGCGTACTGGGTGGTACAAAGGGTGTTTTTCACAGCCTGATGGAAAAGATTTGAGTTAAAAAGATTAAATCATTTCCGTCATTTTTGCTAACTGCACCATGGCAGTGGTATCCCTTGCGCCAATCCTTTCAATCATATTACTCCGGTGATTGCCAACAGTATTGGGGCTGATAAAGAGTTGTTTGGCAATTTCTTTCGTGTCAATATCAGCCGCAATCATTTTCAGTATTTCTTTTTCTCTTGTACTCAACAGGTCGTGTTTAGAAAACAGCTTATCGTTTGAATGAAAGGTTTGTACAAACTGCTTTTGCTGTCCGTAGGCAAACCTGATCCAGTAATAAGGAAAATCTTTTTTAATCAGGTGGTGTATATTCTGCACATAATTAAGGGTGTACCTGAAGTTGCGCTGTTCATCTACCTGTATAGGCATACCCTGCGAAAAAATACAAATGGGCTTTGCATCCATACGGGTAAACCGCATACAGCTATGGTGTATCTTCATATTTACCCTTTCTTCAAACGGGATCTGCTGCAGCACTTTGGTAAACCACTCTACCGATTCGTAAGGGAATTGTGCGTATTCTTTATTGAGCAGGCCAAGTATGGCAACCATCCGTTCCTGCATGGTTCCGCCCGGTAATGGCCCCCAAAACTCAACATGGCCCACCTCCAGTTCCGGGGCAAATGTGGTGTGGTTGAAAATAGTAAGATGAGCGTCTGTTCCTTTTATGCCCTGCAAAAGAAACTCCAGTTCTTTTAAGTAGTCTTCCCTGCCGGCAAGGCTGTCTTCGTTAAAAATATGCTTCGACAGATCAGCAACCCTGTGATAGATGGCTTCGCTTTTTTTCAGGCCAAGCAGTATGTCATTGTCTAAAATGTTTGCCATCAATTACAAGTTGTGCCGGAAGGTTGAATGCTGTAAATATTCGACTAATATAATCTATTATCCCGTAATCATCAATAAAAAGGTGCATTTAAAATTGTCGCATCTTTTTGTCGGTTGTGGGTGGAGAAGACACCGCCCACGGCTCTCTGCCCTGCTGCTCTTTAAATTATTTCCGCCATTTTTGCCAACTGCACCAGTGCGGTGGTATCCCTTGCACCAATTCTTTCA
>JANMDL010000739.1:0-3177 GCA_031376295.1 Chitinophagales bacterium | reverse complement strand
CAAAAAAGCGATAGTAACTGCTACCGACATCAACCCGGTTGCCATAGAATACCTGCATCTCAACAGCCATGCAAACAATTTACCCTTTCAAATATTTCAGGCAGATGTATTTGGCTATATTCCACCCACCACATTCGATATCATCGCCATCAACCCGCCCTATTACAAAAAAAAACCTGCCACCCGGAGTGATTATGCATGGTATTGCGGCGAAAACGGCGAATATTTTCATAAATTATTCAGCCAGCTTTCTGGTTACATACATGCAGAGTCGGTAGTGCTGATGGTACTTTGCGATGGCTGCGATATTGCCATGATTGAAAACTATGCAGCGCAATACCAGTTTGCTATGCAGCAACTGCTTACCAAACATAACTTAGTTGAAACAAATTATATTTACCGCATTACAAAAACCGCTTGAGTAAAACAGTTACCATATATACAGATAATACTGCTGCTTTTGCGCAGCAATATATCGCTGTGCGAAAAGCAGAAGACAGGTTGTACAAAGACGATACAGTGGCGCAGCTTCCTGATATCGACAGCAGGCATCCGCACAGCCGGGAGTGGGCAATACGTAAAAAATCCTGCGCTGCACTTACAACATTTCTCAGCAAAAAAAACAGGCCGCTCACCATACTGGAAGTGGGTTGCGGCAATGGCTGGCTTTGCAACCGGCTTACACATATTCCACAGGCAATGGTAACAGGTATTGATGTAAATACTACAGAACTGCGACAGGCCACAAGAATTTTTGGCAACTTACCCAACCTCAGCTTTGCTAATGCCAGCCTCAGCGATTTTGCCAGTAGCATTAAATACGATGCCATCATTTTTGCAGCATCCATTCAATATTTTCCATCCCTTTCAGAAATTATTAACATGGCTTTGCAAAATACTGTACCGGGTGGTGAAGTGCATATTTTAGACAGTCCCTTTTACAAAAATGAAGCAGCAGCCATGGCAGCCGAAGAGCGTTCCATACAGCATTACCAGCAACTTGGTTATCCTGAAATGGCCATATATTATTTTCACCACAGCAGCAGCGATTTGCCCATGCAGCATACAACGGTTCAGTACAACCCCAGCCATTGGCGCAGCAGGCTCAACAGGCCATGCAATCCCTTTCCCTGGCTCATTATAAAAAAAATGCAGCTGTAATATGTTCAGCCAATCACCATATCAAACCTTTAAGCGATACAGAACGCTGCAAACGCACCGCATTACAGCTATGCCATTTGTGATACTGATGCCCCACAGTGCCTGCAACTGCCGCTGCATTATGTGCGATATATGGAAGGACAATAAAAATCTGAAACAATTAACAGTTGAAGATATCAGCGCCATGCTGGGCACTTTAAAAAAGCTGGATACCCGTATGGTGGTAATGAGTGGTGGCGAAGCATTGCTGAACCCAAATTTTTTTACCCTTTGCAAGCTGCTGAAAAAAGAAGGACTAAAAATATGCCTGCTCAGTACCGGCATCAGCCTTGCAGCCAATGCTGCGGATATTTGTGAGTATGTTGATGAAGTAATTGTATCATTAGATGGCGACCCGGCTGCACACAATCATATCCGCAACATACCCAATGCCTTTCAAAAAATGGAAGCCGGCATTAATGCTATCAGGGCGATAAATCCTGATTTTAAAATAACCGCCCGTACTGTAATACACCGGCTCAATTACAAACTGTGGCCACAAATAATTACCACCGCCATGCAGCTTGGCTTGCAGCAGGTAAGTTTTTTACCAGCCGATGTAAGCAGCCACGCTTTTAACCGGGAAGTGCTTTGGGCCGATACAAAACAGCAGGAAATAGCCATTGAAGCAGCAGCATTGCCGGAACTGAAATTAATACTGGATAGTATCATCAGCACTTTCAGCAAACAGTTTGAGAATGGCTTTATTGCAGAGCCACCGCAAAAGCTGGAAAAGATTTACCAGCACTACGCCGCTTTTAACGGACTGACTGACTATCCGTTTAAAAAATGCAATGCACCCTGGGTATCAACAGTAGTAGAAGCTGACGGCACGGTAAGGCCCTGCTTCTTCCATGAAGCCTATGGCAATATTAACAATACCCCGCTGGCTGAGATTATCAACAGCAAAGAAGCTGTCACTTTCAGGAAAAATTTAGATGTTGAAACGAACGAAACCTGTGTGAAATGTGTTTGTTATTTGAATTTAAACCCGGGAGTAAAAGTGTAGTTCAATACAGTAACAGTTATGGTATCAAAAAGAGATAAAATACCGGGTAAGTTCAGCAGTGCATTTATGGTGTATTGCATCCTGGTTATAGCTGTTTGTTTCTATTGTACCAAAAAGCAGGAATACAATTGGGATTTACTGCCTTATATGGGTGTGGTGTTACACTATGACAACAGTGATATCAACAGTGTACATTATACAGTGTATGAAATTGCAAAAAAAACTTGTACTGAAACCGAATACAAACAACTGACCGATACCGCAAATACCTACAGGAAAAGCATGGCAGATAGTCCTGATGAATTTCGTCAGATTTTCCCATTGTATGCAGTAAAGCCTTTATACACAGGCTTATGCTGGCTTTTTTACAAAGCAGGAATCTCTTTGTCAAAAGCAATTGTACTTCCATCGGTCTTGTCATATTTTTTTATTGCGGTGTTGCTGTTCCGTTGGATAAGGCAATATCATGCTGCCATGTTTACGTTTTGTGTAAGTATGCTGCTCATGCTTACGCCACCACTTCTGCTTGCTGCCCGTATCTCCACTCCTGATTGTCTTTCTGCCCTTTTGCTATTTGCATCCATTTATCATATTGCTGAAAAGAAGCAATTAACCCCTGCAGCCATACTGCTGCTGATATCGGTACTGGCAAGGCCGGATAATATACTGCCGGCAGCACTGCTGGCTACTGTTGTGCACCTGAAAAAAAATTCAGGACTGCAGCTTTCGTTAAAAAAATATTTGCTGTTTATTTCAGCCCTGCTGGCAACAGGCATCCTTGTGTCCTTGAGCAGTTCCAGATACGGATGGGGCCTTTTGTACTACCCCGATTTTATACAGCACCTGAACCTTTCTGGCAGTATACATCAATCATTCAGCTTTGCCGGTTATTTCAATGTGGTAAAATCGCAGTTGATGACAGGTTTGTACTACACTTATTTTGTTCCTTACCTGCTGCTTTGCTTTGT
>JANMDL010000699.1:0-1599 GCA_031376295.1 Chitinophagales bacterium | reverse complement strand
GGCCTGGTGCCGCGCATGTGATTCTAAGCATGCCTGGGATCAAGATCTCGATCCCCAAACACTTTGTCCGTCGTGTGCCAAGGGTGGCCGCATGCGCCCAGACATCGTCTGGTTTGGTGAAATGCCCTACCAGATGGAGCGCATCGAAGAGGCGCTCGCGAAAGCGGATCTTTTCATCTCCATTGGCACTTCGGGCAACGTCTATCCCGCAGCCGGTTTCGTCGCTGGTGCCCGTGCGAGCGGCGCCGTCACTGTCGAACTCAATCTTGAGCCGAGCGAAGGTAGCCGGCTGTTCGACCACCGCCGTCACGGTCCGGCGACGCAAATCGTGCCCGCCTTCGTCGAAGAGCTGTTGGCATGACTTCGCTCACTGGAGGACCCATGTCGACGGTCGTCGGCAATCGCATTTCGCCGTTTGTCCGCTAGGTTCTCGCTGTCTGCGAGATCACACCTGTCTGCCCTACCAGATGGACAGCATCGTGCCGTTCTTCGGCGGCGACGTGGTGCTCTGAGACTGAAGTGTGATCAGTGAATATCTCGAAGGTAAATGGCCAGCGGACCCTGTGCTGCCAAGCCAACTCGCGGCAAGGGCGCGAGCGCGGCCCCATGACCCGGATCTGACGTCCCTGGTTGGGCGTCGCCCACCTCGCATGCAATCCTGCATAGCGTTCTATGGGTGTGCCATCTTGCCCGCCAAGGCGCACCGGCCTTACGGTTGAGTGGCAAATCACTTTAAGCGGAGCCTGCCGATGTCGAACGCGCCGCCCATCCTCTCAGTCGTATCCTTGGCTGCCCGTATCAAGCCCGGCGCCAAGGTCGTTCTACCGCCAGACTATTCCGGCTGTGCAATGACGGTCATTGCGGAACTGATGCGCGGGCGCGTTCGCGACCTGCATCTGGTTGGCGCTCCGGTGCTTGGCTTTCAGGCTGATCAGTTGATTGGCGCGGGGTGTGTTGCGCGTGTCGAAACGGCTGCGGTGACGCTCGGCGAGCACGGCCTCGCACCGCGTTTCATAGCGGCATTGAAATCTGGCGAGATCGAGATATGGGATGCGACGTGCCCCGCCATCCATGCCGGTTTAATGGCCTCGGAGAAGGGAGTGCCGTTTATGCCTCTGCGCGGCCTCATTGGGTCTGACTTGCTGCGTGTGCGGCCGGATTGGAAGGTTATCGACAACCCGCTTGCAGAAGACGGCAAGCGCGATCCGATCGTGGTATTGCCTGCAATCAAGCCGGACGTTGCTTTGTTCCATGCGGCGAAAGCCGACAGGTTCGGCAACGTGTGGATCGGCATCCGCCGGGAATTGATGTTGATGGCGCATGCATCGCGCGCGACGTTGGCCACCGTCGAAGAGATCGTCGACGGCAATCTGTTGCATGATCCGGCTCTGGCGGCAGGCACGATTCCGGCGCTTTATGTCTCAGCACTGGCTGTTGCGCCTGGTGGTTCAGCGCCGATCGGTCTGGTTGATTGTTATGCGCCAGATCATGCCGCGCTCAGCGCATATGCTCAGGCCGCGCGCAGCGCGGACGGTTTCGCGACATGGCTTGATCATCATCTTGCCGGCGCGCGGGTGCCCGCCTGACGAGGCCACTGGC
>JANMDL010000754.1:0-7803 GCA_031376295.1 Chitinophagales bacterium | reverse complement strand
ATTTTTCGTCCGTTATATATGCTTTATCCGGGCCGGTAAGATAAAATCCCGGCTGTTTTGCACCCTTTGTAATTCTTAGGTAACCGAGGCTGGAAAAACCGGGCAAATAAAATTGCTCAGTATAAGAGTTAAAACAAATTACCTGGCTGTAATTATTCATAACCAGGTGCCCTTTTTTGTATTCGTATATGTCGTTAAAGTTATTGCCCTTTAAAATGCTGTCATTTTTTGCTGCAAAGAAGTTCTTGAAATTTTTGCCGTCAAAGCGGCTGAGACCTTCTGCTGTGCCAATCCATAAGAATCCCCTGCTGTCCTGTATTATGGACTGGACATTGTTATCGGGCAGGCCCTGGGCTGTGGTGTAATTGGTAAAAATAAAATTATTGCTCTGTGCCATGGCGCAGAACCAGGTGCCAAGCAGTCCAAAAAATATTATACAGCGCAACATTGTCCGAAATTAATGCAATATGCTGATATGGGCGTGGATAAAATATTACTTAAAAACCGGTTGCAACAGTTAACTTGCTTTTTTGAAATGATAAGCATGGAAGGATTCAACCCCGAAATTTTGACAGGACTGGTTACCACAAAAATGCCATTTGGTAAGTACAAGGGTACCCTGCTCTGTAACATTAATGTGTCGTACCTGGAATGGTTTAAGCGCAAGGGCTTTCCCAAAGGTAAACTGGGGCAGCAACTGGAAACCCTGTATGAAATAAAGATAAACGGGTTGGATGATTTGCTTGCGCCACTGAAAAAAATGGTGTGATTTTGCCACAGCATCCTGAGCCAAAACCCTCTTTTTTTGCCAGTTTTGGCTCAGGATAAATTTATAATACAGTGTAAATTAATGCTTACAGCCGCACCAGGTCTCCCTTTATTTTCAGTAATTCGGTTTCGGCCAGCTTGGTATTGTAGCGGGCCGTAATCAGCCTGCGGGCAGCATCTTCCAGGCTTTTTTGTGCTTCTTTTAACTGCAACAGGGGAGTGCCACCCAGCTTGTAAGATTGCAGTACGATGGCAGCATTTTCTTTGGCAAGCAGGATGCTTTCTTCTTCCAGTATCAATGCTTTTTTCTGCTGTTCGTAATTTTTAAACGCCCTTGCAATATCCAGCTCCAGCAGCGATTGCTGGTTCTCATAAGCCAGCTTGCTGTAAGTAATATCCAGTTGTGCCTGCTGTATCTGCCGCTTTACATTGTAATTGTTAAAAATTGGTATGGTGGCAACGAGTCCATAGTTGAAACCCTTTGTCTGGTTAAACAGCGTAGAGAAATTATTGATCACTTTTTTATTAACGTTGCGGTTGAAATTGTACGTGGAGTTAAAGTTGAGTACCGGAAGCCGTTCAGCTTTTCTTTCTTTAAGGGCGGTAGTGAAAATATCGATATTCGTTTTAGCTATCAGAAGCGATGGATTGTTACTTTGCATTCCGTTGCGTATATCCTCCTGCAGCAGGTTCATAGTAACCGGGATACTGTCTGCTACTTCATAATTGGTGCCAGGTTTTGCGCCCATCAGTTGCAGCAGCGCTTCTTTTTGCTGTGCAATAAGTGTTTGCTGATTGAGCAGTGCCGCTTTAAAGGCATTAAGATCCACCTTGCTCTGCAGCACATCAGGCTTGGTGCCGGTGCCAATATCAAGCCTTGCCTGTGCCAGTTTTACCCTTTCGATGGTAATGGCTATCTGCTCTTCCACCGCTTTCAGTTGTTGCTTTTGCTGCACAATGCTGTAATAAGTATTGATGATGGATGCAATTGTATTGGTCACCTGGCTTTTGATGGTGAGTTGCCCCATTTGTACAAACTGGTCAATTCTATCACGGGCAATAAACATGCGCATACCGTCAAACAGTGTCCAGTTAAGTGCCAGTTGCCCGGTAATATTATTTGATTTTATACCACTGCTGGAGCGTTTGCTGCCATCGGCAAGGGTTTGATTGATGCTGTTGTTGTTCCAGGTAGTGCCAACACTTGCATTAAGCCTCGGTAAAAAAGCCGCATTGCGGAAGCTGTAATCTATGGCGGTACTGGCGGAATCATTTTTTGATAACAGTATATCATAATTATTCTTCAGCGCATTGGCAATAGCATCCTGCAGGCTGATATTTTGCTGAGCCGTTGATATGCTTGTAAAAGCAGTAAAGAATAGCGCAATCAATAAAAACTTTCTCATTGCTGTTGCTGTTGGTTTTCTGTTGCAGCAGCGGGTGCGGCAACGGTATCATATTTATCCATTTCACTTTTCTTTTTGGAAGTGGAGAGGTAACTGTAAATAGCAGGTATTACAAACAGGGTAAGCATCAGCGAAAAAACAATGCCGCCCACAATCACTATGCCTAGCGGTATGCGGCTGGTAGCTGCGGCACCCAGCGATAATGCCAGCGGTAATGCCCCCAGTGCCATGGCAAGGCTGGTCATTAATATCGGCCGCAGCCGCATGGTAGCCGAATAAATAACCGCTTCTCTTTTCTTCATGCCCTTCAGCCTGCTCTGGTTGGCAAATTCCACTATCAATATGCCATTTTTTGTAACAAGGCCTATCAGCATAATCATACCTATCTGCGAAAAAATATTCAGTGTTTGGTTAAACATCCACAGCGATAATAACGCACCTGCAATGGCTAATGGCACTGTTACCATAATGATAAGCGGATCTATAAAACTTTCAAACTGCGCTGCCAGTACCAGGAAGATTAATCCCAGTGCCAGCAGAAATGCGAAACTGGTATTGCCGGAGCTTTCGGCATAGTCACGGGAGGAGCCGGTAAGTGATGTGGCAAAACTATCATCTAATAATTTTTTTGAAATGCGCTCCATTTCTTTAATGCCATCGCCCACCGTTTTGCCCGGGGCAAGCCCGGCTGATATGGTGGCCGACTTAAACCTGTTGAAATGATAAATGTTTGATGGGGTAGTGGCTTCGCTTAACGATATCAGGTTATCTAAGCCAATCATTACTCCGTTTTTATTGCGTACAAATATATCTTTCAGGTCAGAGGGATTGTTGCGGTCGGTACTTTTTACCTGCCCCATTACCTGGTATTGTTTGCCATCTTTGGTAAAATAACCGAGCCGCCTGTTGCTCAGTGCCAGATTGAGGGTGCTGGAAATATCTTCAACACTTACGCCCAGTTCGGCTGCTTTAAGCCTGTTTACACTGATGCGGAGTTCAGGTTTGTTGAATTTCAAGTCAATATCTGCCGACATCAGTATGCCGGTTTTACCCGCTTCTTCCAGGAAGGGGGGTAGCACTTTCACCAGCTTATCAAAATTATTATTCTGCAACACAAACTGAACCGGTTGTCCGCCACGGCGGTTTTGCTGTATGGTTTGGTCTTCAATGGCAACTGCCCTTCCTTCATTGTAGCGGGGCAGGTTACGGTTCACCATGGATACAATGTCTTTTTGTGAGCGGTAGCGTTCATTAGGCTCCACCAGTACCACCCTTACAAAACCACTGTTGGAAGCTCCGCCTGCAAAACCCGGTGCAGTAACAGAGAGTATAGTTTTTTTCTCTCCAACAGAATCAAGCATCAGGTTGGTAAGCCGGTCAATATATTTGTCCATATACTCAAACGAAGTGCCTTCGGGGCCTGTTACCTGCAACCTGAACTGGCTGCGATCTTCCATGGGAGCAAGCTCCGACTGCATATTGCCCCCGATAAAGTAGATAAGCAGTCCGCAGGCTGCAATGATGACAAATGCCAGCCAGCGCAACCGCATAAAACCTGTGAGTAAGTTTTTATACCCATTTTCCATCCCCCGGAAAAACGGCTCTGTTTTATTGTAGAACCAGGAGTGCTTATGGTTTTTTCGGGTTAGCTTAACGTTGAGTACCGGCGTAAGCGTTAGTGATACCAATGCGGAGATAAGTACGGCACCTGCTACTACAATACCAAACTCCCGGAAGAGACGCCCTACAAAACCCTGCAGGAAGATAATAGGTAAAAATACCACCGCCAGTGTAAGTGAAGTGGCTATTGCAGCAAAGTAAATTTCTTTAGAACCTTCTTTTGCCGCCTGCCATTTGTCCATGCCAGCTTCCATCTTTTTATAGATGTTTTCAGTAACTACAATACCATCATCCACTACCAGCCCGGTGGCCAGTACAATGGCTAAAAGCGACAATACATTGATGGTATAGCCCATCAGGTACATGATAAAAAATGCACCAATCAGCGACACGGGGATATCTATCAATGGCCGCAGCGCAATAATCCAGTCACGGAAGAACAGGTAGATAATCAGTATCACCAGTATCATGGCAATCACCAGTGTTTCGCCTACTTCCGAAATAGATTTTTTTATTAACCTTGTCTTGTCAAGCGCTTCATTCAGTTTAACATCTTCGGGCATTTCTTTTTTGAGCTGCTCCAGCCTTTTGTAAAATTCATCTGAAATAGACACATAATTGGCACCCGGCTGTGGTATAACTGCCAAGGCTATCATTGGAATGCCACCTTCCCTCAATGCAGTTTCTTCATTTTCAGGTCCCAATACTGCTTCTCCCAAATCTTTTACCCTTATATCAGCACCATTGATATTTTTTACAATGATGTTATTAAATTCTTCTTCTGTATTGAGCCTGCCAAAAGTACGTACCACCAGTTCGGTAGCGTTGCCGGTAATTTTCCCACCAGGCAGTTCTACATTCTCCTTCAGCAGAGCTGCCTGCACATCTGCAGCAGTAAGGCTAAAAGAAGTTAGTTTTTTAGGGTCAAACCATATCCGCATGGCATACCTTTTTTCGCCCCATATCTGTATGCCGCTTACACCATTGATGGTTTGCAGTCTTTCTACCAGTACATTGTTGGCGTATTCCGTCATTTGCAACTGGTTGCGGGTATTGCTCTGCACCGTCATAGACAAAATTGGTTCGGAGCTGGCATCGGCCTTGGAAACAACAGGAGCACCATCTATATCGTTTGGCAACGAACGTACGGCCTGCGAAACCTTGTCTCTTACATCATTTGCAGCCGCTTCCAGTTCAATCGACAGGTCAAACTCCACATTGATATTACTGCGGCCCTGGCTGCTGGAGGAGGTAATGTTTTTTACGCCGGCAATACCATTGATGGCTTTTTCAAGTGGCTCTGTTATCTGTGTTTCAATAATATCCGGGTTGGCACCGCCATAAGAAGTACTTACATTGATATTGGGCGGGTCAATTGCAGGGTAATCTCTTACACCAAGAAATTTAAAGCCGATAATACCAAATACCATGATGAGTATATTGATTACTATCGCCAGTACCGGCCGCCGTAAACTTAATTCCGATATGTTCATTTAAAGTTCAAAGTTTGAAAGGTTTAAAGTTAACGCTCAGATAGTTGACAGAGGACAGGTTACAGTTGACAGGCGTTGGGCGATGACCGTTGGTCGGTGAGCGCTGCAATCTGCACCATACTTATCAACTAATCAACCTGTCAACTCTGCATCCTCAGGATACCCAATACTTAATTCCTAATTCCCATTCACAATCTTATCCACCACCACTTTTGCATCCGGCTTTATACTCAGCAGTCCTGTTACCAATATGGTATCTCCTTCCTTAAGGCCGCTTGTAACCTGGATGGTAGCCGAGTCACGCAGGCCGGTGGTAACATCAGTAAATTTTGCTATTCCATCCTGGTACAACACTACTTTTTTGCCCCTGGCTTGTGGTATAATTGATTGTGTTGGTACCATAATGGCCGCAGTTTCCGGTTCAAAGCGTAATGATACCTGTGCAAATCCACCCGGCAGTAATCCGGCATCAGGGTTTTGTACCCTTGCTCTTACCGTAAGGCTCCGGTTATTTTCTGTTATCAGCGGATTAGTTACTTCAACAGTAGCCATGTATCTTTTGCTGTTGCCGGGAGTCATAAAATATACCAATTGCCTTTCCTTAATGGCTGTGAGGTATTTTTCCGGCAGGGCAAAATCAAGCTTCATGGTACTAACCTGGTGCAGTGTGGCAATATTGGTAGCACTCGTTACATAAGCCCCCTTACTGATATTTTTAAGGCCAAGTCTGCCGCTGAAGGGTGCCCTGATAATTGTTTTGCCGATATCCACCCTTAATATATCCATATCTGCTTTAATGGTATTCACATTCAGCAGGGCCATATCATAGTCCTGCTTGGGAATGCTCTCAATCTCAAGCAGCTTTGCCTGTCGCTGTTCCGTTGTTTGAGCCATTGCAAGCTGCACCTTCAGTTTTTTCATACGGGCCTGCAAGTCGCCATCAAATAACCTGGCCAGTACAGTACCCTGGGCTACGTATCTTCCCTCGTTGATATTGAGATAAACAATGCGGCCCGCAACTTCGGGGTGTACTTCTGCTGTTTCGTTGGCAACCAGTGTGCCGGGCAGTTCCACATCGTCACTTAAAGCTGCCGTTCTTACAATATATCCATTGGCCTTGCTTACAGATGGTTTGCCTGCAGGTGCCGCTCCAATTTTCTTATCCTTATCCCCGCAGGAGGCCAATGCCAGTAAGCTTATAATAATAGTTAATCTGATAGTCATAGTACAGTTTGCTGAAGAAAGATTGTTGTTTTGGTTTTGAATACTGTTCACAGTACTTCCAAAAACGTAAATTTAAGGTAGTTTGGAGAAAAAGGGAGGGTAAAAATCAGGAACGGCATTATTCCTCTGTACAGGCGGTACAAAGAAAGACCTGTATTCAAAATGTACCAGTATTCGAAACCGGTTTTTACAGTAAATATACTTTGTAAGAATAACTGCACACAATACCATTACAGCAGGTAGAACTACCTGATTTTGAAAGCAGGTAGTTATATGCTTCATTTCTTAATTTTATTGGGCTTTATTTGCGCTGCAGGGTTATTGCTATGTGAGAAGGGCCGGCAAATAAAAATCAAACATTTTTTTTATATTTTAACAACCATTCTATTAAAAATTTCATCGTTTATGACAAAAACAAAAACCTTATTTGCCCTGCTGCTTGGCTTTGCTATAGCTGCCGGGTGCAACGATTCAAAAACTAAAGAAGGTAGCGGTACCGAAGTAAAGGATTTGGATGTAGCCTACAGCGGTCCACCCTATACCATTCAGCTGCAGGAGTTTGTAAACCCCAACATGCCTGACCTGCATTCTTACACACATGCCATTTACCAGGATAAGATTGTGATGATTGGCGGACGCACCAATGGCCTGCATGGACAGACCTACAGTTTTTACCAGGCCAATTCCAACAAAAATGTGTATGTGATTGATACCAAAAAATGGGGCGACCCTGCAAGCTGGCAGGTGCACAGCATGCCCGACACCAAAATAAGTATGCCCGGAATCAACATACAGCAGTTTCGTGCCAACAATGCACAGTTTTTTACAGATGACAGCGTGCTGTACATTGTAGGTGGTATGCTCAATGCCAATGTGCCTACCAAGCTGAAGGATCCTAAAGATCCATCAAAAGGTATGCAGATGATGACCAACCTTAAATCAACAGATGGTGCTGCACCTTCCGGCCCTAAAACACTGGCCCTGATGACGGCGGTTAACCTGCCTGCCCTCATCAATACGGTGATGAATAAAAAGCCGATGCCAGCCAACTCCCTTCGCCAGGCACATGATACCGGCTTTGCGGTTACAGGTGGAGAACTGGATTTGATTGATAGCACGGTTTACCTCGTATTTGGCTGGAACTTTTATTTTACCACACCACCCACACCACAGGATCTGTACTCACACCAGGTAAGAACTTTTACTTATAGCGATAATGGAACAACGCTTACCACCAGCCCGGTTACGGTTTGCGCTACCTGCCAGGATAAATATGCCGACAACAGGGCCGA
>JANMDL010000635.1:0-7443 GCA_031376295.1 Chitinophagales bacterium | reverse complement strand
AAAGCGTATGAAGAAGTTGGTTTTGTAGCCGTAAAAAATCATGGTGTGCCCGACGAATTAATAGCAGACCTGTATAAGTATGTGCAAGAGTTTTTTTCTTTACCCTCGGCACAAAAGAGAAACTATGAAATACCAGAATTAGCCGGGCAAAGAGGCTACACCAGTTTTGGTAAAGAACATGCAAAGGGTAGTGATGCGCCGGACCTGAAAGAATTTTACCAGTACGGCCAGGTACCAAGGGATAATTTTGACGAGGAAGAGTACCCGGCCAATATTTCAGTAAAACAAGTGGCAGGGTTCAATGATACATTTGAACAGGCTTACAGAGAATTTGAAAAGTCAGGTAAGGCACTTTTGCAGGCTATTGCACTGTACCTTGGGCTTGACGAATTTTATTTTGATGACTTTGTACACAACGGTAATTCCATACTCCGTGCCATACATTACCCGCCAATTACCAATGAACCTAAAAGTGCCATCAGGGCTGAGCAGCATGAGGATATCAATCTTATTACTTTACTGGTTGGCGCCTCTGCAGATGGTTTACAGATTCTTACCAGGCAGAATGAATGGGTAGGTGTTACATCCTTACCCGAGCAGATAGTGGTGAATGTGGGAGATATGCTGCAACGCCTCACTAATAATAAATTATGCAGCACTACACACAGGGTGGTTAATCCGGCGAGGGAGCTCTGGCACACATCCCGTTTTTCCATACCTTTTTTTCTGCATCCTAAAAGCAGCATGAGCCTGCAATGCCTTGAAAGTTGCATTGATACTGCACATCCAAAGGCTTATGAAGATGCTACTGCGGGCGAATACCTTGATGAACGCCTCCGGGAAATCGGTCTGAAAAAGTAAATAAATTTTAATCAATAAACCAACTAAAAAATGAAACGATTAATGGTAGTGATGGCTGTAGCATTTGCAGCCCTGGGACTTAGTTCATGCGGCAGCGGTGGACTCAAGTACAACAATAAATTAGTGGAAGCTCAAAAGAGTCTTGAACCTAAGTTTACTGCTTTTGGTAATAAAATGTCGGCAGTGCAGGAAGATAAAATAGCCGACCTTACTCCAGACGCAAAATTGCTTATTGAGGATGTTAATAAAAAAATTGCTGAAATTAATGCAATGGAAGCACCCAAAGGGGCAGAAGATTTTAAAAATTCCATTATCGCTCAGTTCAATTTTGTAAAAAATATTTGTGAGCAGACAATTAAACTGGGAGATACTAAAACATCCAGCGAAGAAAGATTAACTATAGCTACAAGTATGATGAAAAGTGAGGAAGAGGCAAAACGTTTAGAAGACAATACGCTTAAAGCTCAAAAAGCATTTGCATCTGCAAGTGGATTTAAGCTGGAGTCAAAGTAACTAAAAAAAATAAATAAAAATACCACCTTGCAAGAGGTGGTATTTTTATTTACAGGAACAGAAGCTTTTGCATACTTTACTATATTCCATCATTTTTTATGTATTTTCATCCCTTGGCAATGCTTCGTCATATCCCTTTTTTAAAGGCTGTACTGGTACACAGCTTATCGGCATTTGGTGGCCCGCAGGGGCATATGGGTATGATGATGAAAACATTTGCCGACAGGCGAAAAGATGTTACAAGGGATGAATTAATGGAATACATTTCTTTTTGCCAGTTGTTGCCGGGGGCATCCAGTACACAAACGCTTACCTTAATTGGGTATAAGCGGGGAGGCATTCCGCTGGCAGTGCTTACTTTAATTATCTGGATTTTGCCAGCCTGTATTTTGATGGGTGCCTTTTCATTTGTGGTGGCAGGTATTGGCAAAGAGAGGTTAAATACCAGTGTGTTTCAATTTATTCAACCAATGGCAATTGGCTTCCTGGCTTATGCTGCTTTTTCAACTTTTCGTATATCTATAAAAAACCTCATTACTCAGGTCATCATGCTCGTCTCTATGGTTGCCACTTATATTTTGTTTAAACAGCCATGGGTTTTTCCGGTACTTATTTTGTTTGGCGGCATTGCCACTAATTTCAGTAATAAACGTATTCCAGCAAATGAGAATATTAAGCCAAAGCAAATCCGCTGGACCAATATCTGGCTGTTTGTTTTAATTTTTTTATTAGCTGGTATTTTGAGTGAAACTGCAAGAAAGCAGAACTGGCCCAACAGGAAGGCCTATAATCTTTTTGAAAATACTTACCGCTTTGGAAGTTTTGTATTTGGCGGTGGAGATGTGCTGATGCCGATGATGCTTGACCAGTTTGTAGCACGGCCGCAATCTGAAAGAGTGATTGAAAGAAATCCCGGTATTATCAGTATACCCAAAGAAGAATTACTTACTGGCGCCGGCATAGTAAGAGCAATACCAGGTCCTGTTTTTTCAATTGCTGCTTTTACGGGTGGGTTGGCCATGAGGCAACCTGATAAACCACAGCACCAGTTACTTGGCTGTATCATAGGTGCTACTGCTATTTTTCTGCCAAGTGCTTTATTGGTTTTATTTTTCTATCCCGTTTGGCATAACCTTAAAAAGTTTGTTGTGGTGTACCGTGCGCTGGAAGGTATCAATGCTGTGGTGGTTGGATTAATGTGGGCAGCCACGCTCTACCTCCTGAAAGATATACCACTGACTCATTTTAATACAAACGTCATTTTGGATGTTGCTGTTATTGCAGGCACATTCTTATTGCTGCAGTTTACAAAATTGCCACCACCATTTATTGTGTTGTTTTGCTTATTAATTGGATGGATATTCTAACAGGAAACAGCACCCGCTTCATTTATAATAACCCGCTTTTTCAATTTCATCTTTAACAGCATCAGGTACAAGATAGCGGATTGATTTGCCTGATTTTATTAACTCACGTATACGGGTACTCGAAATATCAAGCAGTGGAGCATCCAGTAAGGTACAGTTCAGCCCTTCGGGTTTTTCAACAGCAAAACCCGGGCGCTGGTAAATGTATACCGGGTAATTTTCTTTTATCACCTGGTAATTTTTCCATTTGTTAAGATTACTGAAGCTGTCGCTGCCCATAATAATAGTAAAATGGTGCTGTGGGTATTTTTCTGCCAGGTAAGCAAGTGTATCAACAGTGTAAGATGGTTTTGGCAGGCCAAATTCAATATTACTTGCTTTTATTTTTGTTTCACCCTCTACAGCACAGTTTACGAGGAAAAGCCTGCTGTATTCATTTAGTAATGAAGCTGATGGCTTTAGCGGATTTTGTGGAGAAAGAACCAGCCATACCTGCTGCAGATCAGTAAAGTTTATTACATGATTAGCGATAATTAGATGCCCGTTGTGTACAGGATTAAAT
The DNA here is from genome assembly GCA_031376295.1 of Chitinophagales bacterium. GTDB lineage: Bacteria > Bacteroidota > Bacteroidia > Chitinophagales > Chitinophagaceae > Ferruginibacter. The sequence goes on along the minus strand of JANMDL010000635.1, from coordinate 4,140 downwards.
GAGCCAAAGTAGAGTCCGATTTTCATTTTAGGTAGCCGGCTGCTGTTTTTTTTCAACAATCTCAGGTTTCTCCACCCATATCAATTCTGCTTCATTAAGCCGCAGGCTAAGCATATAACCAGCTACGGCAATACATATTGGGTCACCTAGTGGAGCCACATGATCTACGGTTACCAATTCTCCGGGTACACAGCCCATTTCCATCAGTTTTAAAAAAAGCGTATCTTCCTCAAACCGCTTAATTACAACAGTCTCACCAGTTGCTATATCACTTAGTTTTTTTTCCATACTTACTATTCGTTTCCAGATGGTTTTAGTTTCTTTGTACAAAAGTATCCATCAATCTGTATTAGTTCATTCCGAAATTAGAAAATGTGGCTCCTAAAGTTCAATTATTTTACAACGAGGTTTCTTTTTCACTACCCAACAGGGGCAAGCTTAAATTGTTCATTCCTAATATATTCAGACTTGAATCTGAAAAACCAGTAGCGTACCTCAATTACATATTTTGTACTGATGAGTATCTTATTCAGGTTAACAGAGAGTTTTTGCAGCATGATGACTACACGGATATTATTACTTTCGACCTTTCTGAACCAGGAGGGCCTACACAAGGTGAGATTTATATTAGTATTGACAGGGTACGGGATAATGCTAAGGCTACCAAGACTAAAATATATGAAGAATTGCACAGGGTAATCTTTCATGGCGCACTTCACCTATGTGGCTACAAAGACAAAAAGGCCAGTGATATAAAGGTGATGAGAGCCAAGGAGGACTATTACCTGGAGAAATACTTTAAATAGCTACGACTGTTCCACGAATCCCAGTTCCAATACGGAACATGTAATTAACACTATAGAGTGGCTAAAATTTGCACAGGAATAGCCACTCTTACTACCTGTGACTAGCAACCTACTTTAAAAATGTTCCACGAATCCCAGTTTCACCCCGGAACAAGCTTTATCTTTACACCATGAAGGATAAGGAAAGCCCGCAGGATGAGGCAGCATTTGTGTTTAAAGAGAAGCGTAAGTGGCAGATTGCCCTGAGACGGTATATACTTAACAGGAACAAAAGCTCCGAATATGCCCCTTATTTTGGGATAGATAGCGAAAACTTCAGAAAATGGATTGCCCTTCAGTTTACCGGAGCGCAAAACTGGGATAACTTCTCGGATGCCTGGCAGTTTGACCATATAGTTCCGATAGGCTGCTTTGACCTTAAAAATGATGAAGACCTTAAATTGTGCTGGAACTTTATAAACATAAGGGTAGAAAGCATAGATAAGGACAAGCTGCGAGGCAAATTGCCTGAGATATTTACCGCACAGCACTATTTTCAGCAGCTTTTTCAAACTACAGGTTTGCTTTTCTGCAGTAAAATGCTCGAAAAGATAAAAAAGATAGAACAGGCCGCCATAACAGATACAGAAAAATTGGCCGGATTTATTGCAGAAAATCATGGATACCTTGAAAAACTAATAGCCCTTGCCCCATACGATTATGATAAACTAAACTCAGGAACCAGTATAGACAGGGTAATAGAAGAGAACAACCTGCTTAAAAAGTTCGGTTAAGCCCTTTCAGCAACATTTTATTGGAGCAGCAGGTCAATAAAGTATCTTTGCAGCCCATGTTTCCTCAATACGATATAATAGTAGTAGGCGCAGGTCATGCTGGCTGTGAAGCAGCAGCAGCGGCAGCCAACCTTGGCAGTAAAGTGCTGCTGGTTACCATGAATATGCAAACCATTGCCCAAATGAGCTGTAACCCGGCCATGGGCGGTATTGCCAAGGGGCAGATTGTGAGAGAAATTGATGCCATGGGTGGCTACAGTGGTATTGTAACCGACAAAAGCGCCATACAGTTCAGGATGCTCAACCTCTCCAAGGGGCCGGCCATGTGGAGCCCAAGGGCGCAAAGCGACCGGATGCTTTTTGCCGCAACCTGGAGGGAAATGCTGGAAAACACCCCCAATGTTGATTTTTACCAGGATACCGTAAACGGATTGATAATAAAAGATGGCAGGGCACAGGGTGTTTACACAGGAATGGGCCATGCCATCCACTCAAAAGCGGTGGTACTAACCAACGGTACCTTCTTAAACGGGGTAATTCATATAGGAGAAAAGAATTTTGGTGGTGGCCGTGTAGCCGAAAAAGCCGCAACCGGCATTACGGAGCAATTAGTTGAGCTGGGTTTTGAAACCGACCGGCTAAAAACCGGTACACCACCACGAATTGATGGCCGTAGCCTCGATTACAGTAAAATGGAGGAGCAAAAGGGTGATGAAACCATTACCGGCTTTAGTTACCTGCCCATTGAAAGGATACAACCGGCCCAACAGCGGAGTTGCTGGATTACTTATACCAACGAAGCGGTGCATGAACTGCTGAAAACAGGTTTTGAAAAAAGCCCTATGTACCAGGGTCGCATACAGGGTACGGGCCCACGCTATTGCCCCAGTATTGAAGATAAAATAAGCCGCTTTGCCGACAGGGACAGACACCAGCTATTTGTAGAGCCGGAGGGATGGAGTACTGTGGAAATATATGTAAACGGTTTCAGCACTTCGCTGCCGGAAGAAGTACAGCACAAAGCACTTCAATTGGTACCAGGGTTTGAAAACTGCCGCATCTTTAGGCCGGGCTATGCCATTGAGTACGACTACTTTCCGCCTACACAACTCAAGTTCAGCTTAGAAACCAAATTAATACAAAACCTATTTTTTGCAGGGCAGATAAACGGTACAACCGGATATGAAGAAGCCGCCTGCCAGGGTTTGATGGCCGGCATTAATGCGCACCAGAAAGTGAGTGAGCAGGAGCCGGTGGTGCTTAAGCGCAGTGAGGCATATATTGGTGTGCTTATTGATGACCTGATTAACAAGGGTACCGATGAGCCTTACCGCATGTTTACCAGCCGGGCTGAGTTCCGCACCCTGTTGCGCCAGGACAATGCCGACCTGCGCCTTACCGAAAAAAGCTACCGCCTTGGCCTTGCCGGGCAGGATCGCATGCAAAGGGTAAAAATTAAACTGGAAGGCGTGGAAAAAGTAAAGGAAATACTTGCCGCCATCAGCCTGGAGCCTGGAGAAATCAACAGTTATTTTGAAAGCGTACAATCATCACCGTTAGTACAGCGGCAAAAAGCAGCACAACTGTTGCTGCGGCCAATGGTGGGTTTGGTGGCCATGATGATGCAGGTACCCAAACTGCAGGAAGCATTAAATGGCTTTGACAGCGAAATACTGGAGCAGGCCGAAATACAACTCAAGTACGATACTTATATTGAAAAAGAAAAAGAGCTGGTAACAAAAATGAGCCAGCTCGAAGACCTGCTCATACCCGATAATTTTGATTACAGCAGGCTCTCCTCACTCTCCAACGAAGCCCGGCAGAAATTTAACCGGATAAAACCCCGCACACTTGGCCAGGCCAGCCGTATATCTGGTGTAAACCCCAGTGATGTGCAGATACTGATGGTGTACATGGGAAGGTAACAACGTAATAAACACTCAGCAGCAATAATGACAAAAAACAATCACCGGCCAGCTTTAAATACTATTCATACCGACTTTTTTAAAGTAAAAGAATTGGTATACAATCAGTGCGGTTTTGATTGTTCTTACCCGCAGGCAGAGGCCGAAAGTGTGGAGTACGGTGCCTGTTCTTTTATACTCAACGGGCTATCTGTAAAATTCAGGGTGGCTAAAACCACGCCGGTAAAAGCAGGGCAATTTGTTACACTATGGAAACGGAAAGGCTCAGGGCCAATTGAGCCATTTAACCTGGCAGATGATATAGATTTATTTGTTATCAGTACAAGCAGTGAAAATAATTTCGGACAGTTTGTTTTTCCAAAAGCTGTTTTGCTGAGCAAAGGAATACTATCTGGCGATGGCAAAAAAGGTAAACTTACAATAAGAATATACCCGCCATGGGAGATTGTAACCAGCCAGCAGGCAAAAAAAACGCAGCAGTGGCAATCGGCTTTTTTTCTGCAAATTTCAACAGACAATACAATCAGTACTGCCGAAATAAAAAAATTATACAAGTATTAGAGCCTGTTTAAAAATGGATAAAATAAATGCGTATGTGGATAAGTGAATAAAAAAGCTGTTACTTAATGGCAAGTA